>WAPZ01000860.1 GCA_015520535.1 Candidatus Heimdallarchaeota archaeon | reverse complement strand
GTACAGCTGAAAATGGTGGATGAAGAGAGAAAAAACAAAAAATGCTGTACTCGCTTTAATTACCAGCTGAACCAATGCCAGCTAGCATAGTTTTCAACATCAGAGAAAAGAGTCTCAATGTTAGTGCAACCCTTATTAGAAAATGGGAGAACTCACAGTTTACGTTAATAACATTTCGAGAAATGTCAGAAAAATGTTTTGTGTAACGGATTGTGTAGCGGAATGTGATGTAAAGTGTGTGTTGCTTTTCAAAAAAAGTGCATCTTTCATGAAGTAAAAATGTATGGTACGGCAAAAGAGATGTTAAAAGAAAACATAGGTAAATTTTGTGGTAGTTTAACGATTTATTGGTTGAAGTTATAGCCAGTCCAATTACATTCCGCCCATTTTAACTTTAATGAGGGTTGCATTGAGAAAAATTTCAAAAGAACAGCACTTGCGAAGCATTTTTAAAGATAGCGTTCGTTGCAAAGGCTTATCATTCGTCGTGTGATTCGTTATGTTGCTAAAAAGTAATAAAAACGGGGTTAATTAAATAAAAAAATGTGTGTAGAACTGAATTTTATTGATACATTGAAAGAATTTGTGTTTTGTTCCATTTTTGCGTTTTTATATAGAATTTTTGAGTAGCTTTTAGGAATCCGTGTTCGACAAGCCAACTTAAAACTGATTGAATGGTGTCTTCGGCGGTAGCAAGGTCAATGGATATATTTTTTCCTTTTAAATTATTTTGGAGGTCTTTTGCCAAGGAGTTAATCGTAGTGTCCCGTTGTTTTCGTGATTTTACTATTTCAAACGCTGAAATGGTGACAAAAATGGCATCATTCTTGATATCAGCTGTTGGTTCTTCGGTTAGTGGTGCCGGCGTTTTTTGTTTTGTTATTTTTTCTGTTGGTGTGGACTTTGATGGTGGTTGGATTTTTTGGTGTTGTTGTTTTTGTATTTCCTGAATCATTGATTTTAGTTCATGAATTTCAGATTCCATGGTTCTTTTACGGTGTAGTTCAGCTAAGCTCTCTAATTTAGGTAAAAAGTCATTACGTAGATTGATTACATGAGTAAACCATGATTTGATGTGTCGATTTGTTTCTTTTTCATTAAGATTGGTGGGATGTAAATTGTATGCCAATAATAAGTAGAGTAGGTGCTTGTTTACAAATTTTATCGTTTTTAAGTTCCCCGGTTGACCAAAAGATTTCATAGTATTCTCCGTAAGGCTTTGAGTGGTGAGACCAAGGAATACCGCATTTTCTTCTTTGCTAAGATAAGTTTGGTATTTTCGTTTTATTTCATCAATTTGTGGTGTATCAGAGGAAAAAAGATACAGTGAAACATCACCAAGGGTTAGTGTAGGATGTTCTTCTTGAAATAGGGTATATTTGCCGACATGAAAGATATCATCTTTTGACGGTTCTCTTAATTTAGTGAATTTTGCGCGGTATGCGATATCTTGATAGTCAAAGAAGATATCAGTTTCTTCTAAAATACGCTGTATGGTGGTGATAATAAAGTTTAGTTGTTGTGTTTGAGAATATTCATTCAGTTTTTCGGCTATAGCCAACCATTGTCGGTTTCTGACAAAATGTTCCAGTGTTCTGGCATATTTTGAACATGAAACATTAATCTTTCGTATAGTAGCAGTACGTTCATTTATCATAGGGGTAAAGATATGTTCTAAGAATCTACTTCCTAATTCGCCGAGTTCTATACCTAAGCTTACGGTTCTTAGAGCGAGGATGTTTGCAAGGGCATCAAAAAGATTATCTCCATACGTTGCTCGAAGTTGGTGTGTCTGATACAGCCATTTTGAAAGGCGTTCCATTCTGGGATCTTGAAGGAATAAACGTTCGATATCTCTTTCTTTGATAAAGAAAACGGTTAATAATCCTTGTCGTATATGATCATGGATTGAAGTGATAAGATCTAGCCATGGGATAAATTGTGTAGCTTCTTCTATCTTGGCAATTTCATCTAATAATAAGACCACAACAATGTCATTTTCTGTTAAGACTTCTAGAATTTCTAGAAAATCATTTGAAAAATCAGAAAAATTTTCTGAACGTGTACGTTCAATTCGTTCTAAAAGTGGTTCAATTTCTGCTAGTAATGGGTTTTGTCTGTGGAAAAAGAATTTTTTTATGCTATGAAGAAGTTTTCGTTTTAAATGACCTAGACCTAATCCGACATCTACGGTTATGGGAAGAATGTTTTCCTGCATGTTAAAAATTTCGTGATAAATGCGAAATTTGAGTTGAGATTTTCCAGCGCCAAAATCTCCGACTACAAAACGATATGTGCGGTGATTGACCGCTTCTTGCAATGCCGTTTTAGTAATTTCACGGAATGCGTTTTCATTTTCTTCTAGGGGAACTAAAAAGTGCGAAATTTTAAAAGGTTGGATCTTGTCGCCTTCGATTGGACTTCCTTCCTCGAAATTTTGAGCTACAATGCGTGTAATAGCTTGTGGCACATTAAGTTCTCTATAATACGTGTGCCAATTTTTAAAAGCGTCATAAAGGCAGTATTCAGGATAGTAATGAAGATGTGGTATATCTATTGTTATCAAGAGGTGTTTCATTTCATCCGGGGACAGCGCAGCAGTAACCACTTTTTTCTTCTTCTTTAGGAGACTCATGGGTTTTGGTATCTCTTTAACCGGTGTCTGAGAATAAGATGGTTGTACTTCTCTTGATATTTCATGTTTGCTAATATCTTCTGCTTCCAATCCAGTTTTGGGTGGTACTGCTGTAGTAGGTTGTGCTTCTTTTTTTACTGCTTGCGGTGCACGTTGAGGAATATTTTGACTACTTGTTGCCGTTTGTGGATATGAAGGACTGTGGGTATAAGTGTTAAGATTTGGTTGGGTTTCTGTCTTTGGATGTGTTATACGTGTGTCAGTTGTTGCCATTTTATCTTTTTGAATTGCGATGCTACCTATTTGTTCGTGTGGTGGACTGGATGATGCGCTATGAGAAGTATACACTTGTGGCTGGTCTGTTCTGCTGTCATTACGTCCTCCTTGTTCACCGGGCAAAATTACTTGAGCTTGATTGATGACTTCCAAAAATTCTGTTGTCTCTTCGCCTTGATCTATGGATGAAACTTTGAACGTTAAGCCATATTCCATCTGTAATTGCTTTGCAGAGCGAGCTCCTATAAATTTGAGCTGAACCGGTGTCATGATACCTTTATATAAATAAATGCGGCGGGTTTCCTCATTCACAATTAAATACGTTTGTTCTGGAAGTAATTGCAAATTTGGTGATATTTTTAGTTCAATGAGTCCTCCATCTGAGCTTACAGTGAAAATTTTTATTCTTGACAAATCGACCATTGGTAATCATCCATTATACAGACTAATTTCTATTCAATGCATTCACATTATACTTTAAAAAGTTCGGCAATTATTCTGCAAAAAGATATTATTATTAATTCTTTTTTTGAAGTGTGAACTGGAAACATCATAATAAAATTTTTGTGTGTGAGTGAGAATTGGGAATTAAAGTTTCTGATGCTGTAGTTATTGGTGGTGGACCAGTTGGGGGGATGGCAGCAGCTGAGTTGGCAAAAAATGGGTGGGACGTAGTTCTTTTAGAGGAACATCCGCGTATCGGACATCCGAATCACTGTAGTGGTCTTATGGCTTCGGTTGGAATCAAACGTCTTGGTTTTCCAATCCCAGCGGATGCTGTTCGTGTGCCTAAAATCGCACGTGCGAAATTTTATTCGCCAAAAGGAGTCACCTTTACCGTTGATCGACGACAAGAAGCAATGAAAGTTTATGATCGAGCTCGACTAGATCAAGCTGTTGTGGAATGGGCAGAGTATCATGGAGCTCGTGTTTTAACACAACATAAAGCATTTAAAGCCTATCGAAGACACCGTGAGGTGTACATAGAAGGAAAATATTCAAAAAATGGCATTAAAACCTCTTTTTCTTTTAAGACGCGACTTGTGATCAGTGCCGAAGGATCAAAAGTTAAAATTGCACCTCAACTAGGTCTTCCACGCTTAAATTATCACCACGAATATCCGGGATTACAATATGAAATTGAACAAGTAAAAGATGTCGAAACCGATACCGTTGAGTTATTTTTTGGGGAAAAATGGGCACCAGGTTTTTTTGGGTGGTCCATTCCCACTAGCGAAGAAAGTTTACTTGTTGGAATCGCAAAAAAACCCGAGTATCCACTTTCCACAAAGTATCTTTTAGATCGGTTCATAAAAAAGCATCCCGCATTAAAAAAGCGTTTAAAAGGCTCAAAAATATATTTGCAGCGTGGCGGGTTGGTACCTGGCCATGGTCCAATAAAAAAAACATACATGGATAACATAATGGTGGCGGGTGACAGTGCCGGGCAAACCAAAGCGACAACTGGCGGCGGTTTTAATATTGGTGGCTATTGTGGAAAACTGGCAGGACAAGTTGGTGCATTTGGTTTAAAAATTAATGATGTCTCTGAAAAATTTCTTTCTCTCTATGAAAAGCAGTGGAAAAGCCTATTTGGTCGGGAATTAATCATGATGGCAATCGCACGCCGAATGCTTCGGGAACTTCCAGATCACGTAATTGATCGTGCCTTTGAGGCAGCAAAAAGTGCTGGCGTCGAAATTGAAATGCAAAAAGCCAATGATGTCGATTTACATGGATCTGCTCTCATAAAGATGGCATTTAAACCCGATTTATTATGGTGGGGGGTGACATCACTTAACCATCTGACTAAAAACGTTCTAAAAAACATCAATTTTTTCTTATATGCCACTAAATACCTATTTTAACCTTTTTTGTGATATATTTTCCATAAATAGATCGTTTTTGCTAACGTTTCAAAGGCAAGATTCACGTTTTCACCTTTCAGGGCTGAGGTAAACACAATCGGCGTTGAAAAGCCGAATTCTTTAATTTCATTATTGAGGCTTTTTTCCACCTCTTTCAGCTGGCGTTTTTTTATTTTTGCTTCGTAGATTAGATCGATTTTGTTTCCGATCAACACCACTGGTATTTTCCCGGTCCCATTTTTTTCCCATAAAGGATAAATCCAACGCTCAATAATCGAATCAAGTGTTTCTGGCCGTGTAATGTCAAAAACAGCTAGTGCACCAAAAGCACCTTGGTAGTAGATAGGCATGATGGAAGAATAGTTTTCTTGTCCCGCTAAGTCCCAAATTTGAAACGTCACTTTGTTATTGAATAAAGTGATTCGTTTTACCGCAAAATCCGCACCAATCGTGGGCAAATAATTACTTTCTGGTGTTTCTCCCATATATCTTCGTCGTAACGTCGTTTTTCCGACTGCTGCATCACCTAAGAGGCATACTTTAAACCGATAATCCGCTTGTGAGTCAGAGAAAACAGTTTTTTCGCTCAATTTTTTGAATAATATGGTATCATATTCCTCTAGCTTCTTTTTATCTATTTCCAGCTTTAAGGGTGCCTTTTTTCGTTTTTTGGTGCTTTTCTTTTTAACTTGCGGTTTTTGCTCTTCTTTTTTTTGTTTTGGCAACTTTGACTTCTCCCTATTTATAGTCGATTTCCCAGCTTAGATTGAACTGATGAGACCGACTA
>WAPZ01000859.1 GCA_015520535.1 Candidatus Heimdallarchaeota archaeon | reverse complement strand
TTGTGGGATGGAATAATCAGATTCTTCAAACAAAATGGTTCAACGTATGTAAATCTTCTTGATGAAATAATACCTGTTATAATAAAACTTGGATACAAGATCAACCTGATTGATAAGAGAAAAGATAACAGTTTTGTTCTTTGTGAATCTATAACAAAAGATTATTTTTCCGAATTCAATATTGAACTGAGAGATTACCAAGTTGCTGCAGTAAACGCTGCTTTGAATAATAATGGTGGAATTATTCAAGCAGCAACTGGTGCTGGAAAAACAATTATAACAGCGGCAATAGCGAAAAGATACGAGGAAACAAATAATTTAAGGTCCCTAATAATAGTACCAGATAAAACACTAACAAAGCAAACCACAGATAAATTTAGAGAACTTGGTCTCGATGTTGGAATGTTTTATTCCCATGCTAAGGAAACAGACAGGAAACATTTAATAACAACGTGGCAGTCATTAAACAATTACAGACACTTAACAAAAGATTTCGATGTTGTCATTGTAGATGAATGTCATGGAATTCGAGGAAATATTCTTAGAGATATTATTCTTGAAAATTGCCAAGATATAAAATATCGGTTTGGTGTAACCGGAACTGTTCCAAAATCTGTGGCTGATTGGTATGCATTGAAAGCTGCAGTAGGTAACATTGTGTACGAAATATCAGCAATTGACTTAATTAAACAAGGTTTTCTTGCAAATCCACATATTACAATAATTCAACACAGCTTCGACTTTACAGACGAATATAATTTATTTCTCGAAGAAACTGAAGAACAAAACATTACTTATAGGCAATTTAAAGAAAATTATTTTCCAGATTGGCAAGCAGAGAAAAAGTTTCTCGTTTCAAACGAACAACGGTTTTTATGGATTGCCAAGCTACTCAGCGAAATGAAATCGTCTCCACAAGGAAATACACTGTGTCTTGTTCCAACAATAAAATTTGGTAGAGCACTAGCCGAAGCTGTAAACGGATATTTTATTAATCATGAAGTTAGTGTAAAAGAACGAAAAGAGATCTTCGATTTATTTAAAGACAATAATGATATTATACTAATCGGAACTCCGAAAATAGCTGGAACCGGACTTGATATACCGAGAGTTTTTAATCTTGTTTTAGTAGATATTGGAAAATCGTTTATAAGAACAATCCAATCTATTGGTAGAGGTCTCCGTGTTGCTGAAGATAAAGAATATGTTGATGTTTTTGATATAACAAGCGATCTAAAGTACAGTAAAAGACAATTACGAGAACGTGTTAAATTTTACAAGGAAGCAAAGTATAATTTTACAAAACAAATGGTAAAAATTGTTGTCAAACCGAAAAAATAAACGGAGGAATAAAATGCTATTATTTGATGAATACAATAGGACAATAATTATTGACGATTTACTGACCCCGATTACTATCGACTATTTTTGGGTCCTTGATTTAGAATTAAAAGATTTCACTCTTTCAGAAATCAAAATGCTTGAAGCAATAACTGGACCGGCTGTTTGTTTAGAAATTAATGGTTTCCGTTTTTGGGTTCCAACATCATGGTTTATCTTGATTGTGGACGAAGAAACAAACGAAATTGATTTGATTCAAATACCTGAAGGATCTGGCAAATCATTCACTGCATTAGGAGGCAGTTTTGAGCTAGTTCGACCATATTATCTTCCAATGAAGATTGTTGATTATCATCCATGTAAAAAACTTGTTTCTCCGTCATTGACAAGAGAACAAATGTTATGTCATCCTGTCGATCCCCAAACGTGGGTTTCGATTACTCCGTTAGATCAGTACAATAAATATGTCAAAGATTTATCAATTGATGATTTATTTTAACGGAGAAAACAATGGGAAAGAAAAAAACGGCGAACAAGAAGAAGATTACTGTTCAAGAATTTAAAGCATGGTTAGAAGGTGTTGAAGAGATGCAACCAGAAGGTTGGCATCCGACGAAAGAACAATGGGAAATTATTAGAGAAAAAATAAAACTAATTGTCGATACACCGCCGCAAACAAAAGAATCAAAACGGTCAGTACCTCCACCACCGCCAGGTTTTCATCCGGCGCCTGTTCCACCTCCTCCGCCACAACAACCGTTACCAACGCCAGCAATTCAAACAGAACAATCGTCTGTAATAGATCAGGCACTAAAGAAGGAAGCATTAGAAAAACAAAAAGCTCCTCCATTCGCTACCGATCCGAAAAAACCGGTGAAAGCACCGGATATAGACGGTCCATATGAAAGCTCGTTCATCTGAAATCGACCTTAACAAAATAGATCAACCGTACACAAAACTTAACAAAAGAGTTTTATTTTTTGACGGTGATTATGTTGTTTTACCAGATCAGGTTGAAGAATTTCTTCATTATGGTGATCTAGATCATCTTAAAGTTATAGAAATAAACGAAGAGGTTGAGAAATTTAATACTTTATCAGACCAACAAATAAAAACTAAAGATTCATTAAACAAAATTTCTTTAGAGTTTAATATTCCAGAACAGTATAAAAACATTGATATAGAAGAATATGTTTATAATGCTCTAGAAGAAGAACTAAGAAATTTTGACAATAACAAGGAAAAAATAAAAAGAATCAACAGAACAAAACGAGAACTTCGATTATTCAAACAACATAATTTATATCCATTGATCAGGCTATTAATCTATATTGT
>WAPZ01000858.1 GCA_015520535.1 Candidatus Heimdallarchaeota archaeon | reverse complement strand
ATTTTCATATATGTTAGAGGGGAATGTTGTTGGAACAGTTCAAGTAAACGGTGTTATTGATTTAAAAAAGCACAGAAACACAGGAGCTGTTCCTAACATTCAGATTTCCGGAAAATATTTCAAGCGTGATCCTTATTCTTTAGAAATGTGTCATACCTTAGATCAAAGATTACTTTCCCTAAATTTGGATCATGTAGCGCTATATCACCGAGATGGGCAAATACAAACCTTAAATTCAGCGCTATCCATTGATCCTAAGTTTAGTCACTTTTATAAAACTTTTAATGTGTTTTTCAACGCTGGAACAATGATACAAGACCATTTTTTTCAATTAGTTTTCATATTTTGGGTGTTACGGGAATTTACTACTGATGAAATCACAAATCCAAAAGTGTTTACGTTTCAAAGATTAATTAAGGATCTCAATAAAGATCTTTTCTCTAGTTTGAAATGGCAAGAAGCATTCTTTTTGGATTATAAGGCAGTTTTAAAATATGTCAGAGAACATGTTGAATGGTTTTCTTTCATAGCACAGAAAAAGAAAACTTTTAGACATATTGCGGAAACGGAGCGTAAACGTTTATATCATCTTATTCGGCTATATCTCCCGTCTTTTCCTTTAGTAAAACCGAGCTTTCATTCGATGCCTTGGTTTGATTTTGAGAATAAGCGGATCCCATCACAAGAAGAAATGATAACAATCACGCTCAAATACCTGGAATCTGCAACTATATCAGAATTAAAGAATTTTTCTAGTGGGAATATTGAATATCTGTTTTTGAAAGTAATCTTAACTGACATAGAGCGTGTAAAACCTGAAATTAGCATATATCGTCCATTGATACGATTAGATACCAAAAAATCACATCTTACAACGCTCTCGGTGTTCTTTTACATTGAGTGGTGGTTCACATACATGGATACCTATCAAAAAATGGGTTTAATAGATCAGCATCTGGCAAGCTTAAAACGTTTTTTTCGTGAATATTTACCCGGTCCTCTTTTAAAAGCGTTAACTTTGCAATCATGGGTTTACGTTGTTCGACAATTACAGGTGTTCGATAAAAACAAATTTGCCTATAATGCCGTTACCTTCCAAAAAACTTCATTAGATCAGCTTGAAAAAATCAACAAACTTTTACTGGAACATGTTTTTCTAGAAGCAATCTTAGATGCAGTAACTGCCAAAAAACTCTCGACCAATAAAATTAGAACTATTTTGAAAAAACTTCGACAACGACATCGACTTGAGGCTTTTTTAGAACAATTCTACCGGCGTTTGAAAACATACACCACGTTAAAGGAGATTCCAGGCCGTTTCATTGTGCTGTTAAACATGGTCACTGCTAAAAAGACTTTAGCACAGCCATTTGAAAAAAAATTTGAAACTTTCCTTCTCAAATGGTCACCGGATGAGTATGTCGACTATCTCCAACACACCTCCGATCCAAAAACTGCAATAACCATCGCAAGAATCCTTAAAACTAGGTTTTACGCATTTTCATCAACAATGTCAAACGACACGCTGACTCAAATTCTTGTTGCTCAAAGTAAATTTCGCTGTGCAAAAAAATTTATTGAACTAGGATGGTATAGCAAAAACAGTATTTTTAGTGCAGTAGAGCACCTATTAGACGAAAAAACGCTTACCATAAAAATTATGGATTCTATTTCTGACATGCTGGATCATTTAACTAAAATGAACATAAAACTGCCAGAATCACTTGCTAGAAAACTCATATCCTGCCTCAAAGCCGAAACTGGTATGAACAACAACGACACTCTGACACTGATTTTTGTCACCCAAAATAAGTTCAAATGGGCAAAAAAACTCGTTGAACAAGGATTATGCTCCAAAAACTGCATATTTGATGCCATTAAACCCTTATTAGAAAAAGAAATACTTACCATAAAGATTATGGATTCTATTTCCGATATGCTGGACCATTTGACCAAAATGAACATAAAACCACCAGAATCTTTTGCTGAAAAACTCATATTTCGCCTCAAAGCCGAAACCGATGTGAATGTTGCAGTATTGCTCGGTCGGATAATCAAAACATTTTTTGCAGACAGCTGGCAAAAAATACCGGATGACGTCTTCGTCGACCTCATATTACGACATAAAGACATTAAATTCTTTAGTACTCTATCAAAAATCAACTTTTTCCCTTACTCGAGCATTAGGCAAGCTTACCAAAACATTATTGTGTACTCGAACTCCTTTAACACCGATTTTCATACTAAATTACATGAACATTTGTTTGATTACTTATTCAAGAACAATGAACACTTCTTAGAGACGGTTTCGGATGATTTAATCATTAAAATCTTGGAAATAACTAAAAACCCCTTGGAATTCTTTATTGTCCTTCATAAAATACTCACACAAAAGCCAGACAAAATTATACACTTTCTTTCTGATTCATGGTTTTCACTTAAAAGCACACATTTGCTTAAATTGAGCACACAAGATCGATTTTTACCTTTTTATATTGAACAATTGTTTTTTCTGCTGTCAAAAGATGATTTATCACCTCTAATAGTTGACTATCTCATAACTTTGATGCAACACCTCCTTAAAAATTCAAATATCTTTGTCAAGTGCAAATTCATCCAGTCAATGGCCAAACATAATATTCTTCCAATTATTAATGAAATAAAC
>WAPZ01000857.1 GCA_015520535.1 Candidatus Heimdallarchaeota archaeon | reverse complement strand
TCGGTATTATCACTATTATTGGTATGATTATTACGATGATTATTATTATCACCGCCAATACCAACGTTACCCAAGAAAAACAAGCCAACAACAGTTCAACATACCCAAACAATTCGCTGAATGGACACATAACGCCGTCAAAACCGTAGAAAACATCGTTTCAAACATCCAAAAACAACTCTCCCGTAATGTCAGCTGCTTTGCACACTCCGCGTGTCACGATGCATGCTTTGCCCATTCAGCTTGTCATTCAGCGTGCCATTCTGCATGTCACTCGGCTTGTCATTCGGCATGCCATTCTGCATGTCACTCCGCGTGTCACTCGGCGTGTGTTGCTGGAGGTGGGCATTAAATGGTACAAGTACTTGGATATTCCGAAACACAGCGAGAAAAAATCGCTGAAATTCAAGATATTTGTAACCGCCTTAAAAACAGAGTGTTTGTACGATCAGCGGATAATCTTCTCATAATCTTACCCAATGAGAGCGTTAAACTTAATGATACTGCTACTCGGATCTTAAAACGCATTTTTTCTGGACAACGCGTCGAACGAGTTATTAAACACGAAGCACATGAATATAACCTTAATATCGGCGACGTTATTGACTACCTCCATCAATTTTTCATTGATCTCCTCCTCTTTCTTGATCGCCAAATCGATGAATATCATCTTCCACCAACTATTTCTACTGTCCCTTACAAAGGAAACGTCATTAAATTGCCCGTGCTTTCTGAAATCGCCCTTACTTATCGCTGCAACAACAAATGTATGTTTTGTTATGCCGCCTCAGATAACACACCTTTTCATAAAGAACCCGATATGACCATTGCACGTGGAAAAGTCATCTTACATAAAATTCGCTATGACGCTCAAGTCCCAACCGTCTCCTTCACCGGTGGTGAACCTACACTCAAGAAAAAAGTCCTTCTTGCACTCACCGAATATGCAACTACCCAATTAGGCATGCGAGTCAACTTAATCAGCAACGGCACCCTTTTAACGGATGATTATGTAAACGAATTAGCAGAAAAAGGACTTAAAAGTGCTCAAATCAGTCTCGAAGGAAGTAATCCAACTATTCATGACTTTCTGACCCAAAACAAAGGTAGCTGGGAAAAAACCACACGTGCCATTCGAATCTTACGTGACCATGGCATCTTCACTCACACCAATACCACCATTTCCAAAGCGAATAAAGACGACATAGACAATCTCGTCCACTTTCTAGCCACTGAATTAGAACTCGACCGCTTTTCTGCCAATCTGGTCATCCCCTCCGGCTGGGCGCTAAAATATCTTGATCACCTCGAACTCCACTACACCCAAATCCCACCCATTGTCCGGCGCCTCAAAGATCTTGCACATCAATACGGCTTGGAATTTTTCTGGTATTCCCCAACTCCATACTGCATTTTCAATCCCATCAAAGAAGGTCTCGGCATGAAATCATGCTCTGCATGTGACGGCCTTTTAAGCGTGTCACCCAGCGGACAAATCAAACCATGCTCCAGCTTTCAAGAAGGTGTCGGCAACCTCGAGAAACTGCCCTTCAAAAAAATCTGGAATAGTAAAAGCGCCCGATTTTGGCGAAAAAAACAATTTGTCCCACCAACATGCCACCAATGCGAATACCTCACCCTATGTTACGCCGCCTGTCCGCTCTACTTCGATGTCTACGGCTACCACGAAATATCCAAAACAAAAAAACCCAATCTCCTAACCCATCTCAAATTTATGAAATTAAAATTCCAACGCCAACGAATCGCAAAACAAGGAGGTTTTCTCCATGAGCAATACAAACCTCAATCCCCAAACAAATGAAAACATAACAGATAACGCAAAATTATCCCGTGAAACCGCCAAATATAGCACATTACACTCAAAATATTATCTCTTCCCCCAACTTTTACCTTTTACTCCCCGTTTAGTGCTCATTGTTCTCCTCATACTCCTCGCCATTCCCATTCAACTCTTTACTCCCGTCTATGAAAAAGGTCTCTGGGTCATGACCTTCCAAGCCGTTTCCTTGCAGCCGATCTCCTTATCCATAGGTGCCATATTAATGCTTCTTAGCGTCCTTTTTGCTCAACATAAAGCCACTATCAGCAACGGATCAAAAAACTCGTGGGATAAACTCAAAAAGAAAAAATACCAATGGCTGACTGTCAATCAATCTTTCATTGAAAAAGTATACGCCGAATCACAAACCTTCCAAAAACTCATCACTACGGCAAAACGACAACAAACCCTCGCTAAAATCTTAACTGGCGGGTTTATCGCTCTTATCGTTAGTAGCATTTTCCTCGATTTAATCCCGCTTGACATATTATACGTCCTCAATTATTATCCCAATATTACCCTTGCAATCCTCATCGATGCCACCATCCTTTCCCTTGGCTTTGCATACGCCCTCCACATTGCCCCAGATCTTAAAGAATACATTCCTCCCGCTACCGCCAGCAAAAAAATCCCTATATTCTCAGATCTCATCTCGAACTTTGAAACCTACAAGAACTTCACCACCACAGATTCAACCAACACCACCACCCATAATCAAATTATCACCACCATACAACCCATCTGGCAAGCTAAAACCATCAAAATCGGACAACAACTCTACGCCAACGATTTTCGTCTACTCTTCACGTCTCCAGTCATCGAAGACTGGTGCCACGGCATTCAAGCACAATTAACCTTCAACGTCGGAAAACCATACTGCTACTTTATCGTCCTCCTCAAGAAAAAATACGCTAAAAAACCCCTTATCAATGCCACCCTCAACAAAATCACCATCCCCAGAAATTTCATTCTCAAAATTGAAAGAGCAAGCGAAGGGGTTGTTCCCATCGTCATTCGTATGAGAACTTCAACTGTCATCTATTCAACAACTCCCGAAACAAATATTGAACTCCTATCTACATGCATATCTTTCTTAAAACACTATCATATGCACCTTCAAGAACAAGAAGAAGAACCTAAGTATGAAAACGCACAAAAAAAGAACTAATACCAATTACATATACAGAAAATTACCCCTCTCCTGGCGGATAAATCTTCATAACTACAGCATTTGTAACCTTCACATTCCAAATTTTTTATTTCTCTTCTTTTTAAAACGCAAATTTGACTCTTATTATTTAAATTGTGTCATTT
>WAPZ01000856.1 GCA_015520535.1 Candidatus Heimdallarchaeota archaeon | reverse complement strand
CATTAACAGCCAGTGGGCCAGGCAACACTGACGCTAAACTAACAGCATCTAGAATGATTTCATTATTAATAACTTTGTTCTTTGTGACCATTTGGTCCTGTATTACTGATACCATAGCCATGAATCCTCCAAAGGAAGTTGTACCAATCTTTAGAAAATTAATAAATAGATATTTTAATGTGATTTCTTTATTCAAGTAAAATTATGTCTTTCATTTAGCAAAATTCATATTCAGTAAATGATTTCCTGTAAAGTCTGTTCTTCAATACCTCCAAGAATGCACTTTGAGGTTTTCTAAGTTCCATATCATACTTATTTGCCAGGTTAACTGTTTTGTTCTTTAATAAGTAATTCTGATTATCATATTTTTTAATTTCATCTTGAGTGAATTCTTTCTTTTCTTTAAAATCAGTTATAACAGAATATCCCAATGCAAGTAAGGTATCCCCTGCAATACGTTCAAATATTTCAATATCATGATACGAGAGCTCTTTTTCATATTTATTATAGTTATTCTTAATTACAGGATACTGAAGATTCTTCCACATATATCCGCTCTTAGCTGTTTTTATGGACTCTTCTGAATTAAAATACTTCAACATGACAGGATTGTAAGGCGCACCAAGAAAATCACAAAGACTTTTCAAAACATACTCTGTATTTGTGATTAAATCATGATATCTTACTTCAAAAAATCTTTCAACAGGAATTTTTTGCTTAATTTCCATGGCTTTAATTTGATCATGCCTCCATTGTATTGCAATATGATATACATGTTTTTCACCAATAATTGCTTTTTTAAATGAGCATGCTACATCCCGACCATCTCTATGAAGATATATATAATAGGGCTTTCTGCCGAATTTCTCTAAATCACCATGAAAATGAACATTCGCCATGCTTTTACAACAAGCATATTCGCTATTATGTAATGATGCATAATGAGTGTATATGGCATAAAACAACTCGATTAACATATTTGATTTACATAATTCTCTAATTCTTGATCGGTTAAAATATGAAATTTTCCAAGGAACCGGATTTAATTCAACCCAACGACACACATCATTTATCAGGTTTATAAAATTCTCATCATCCGATATATCATCATATATAGGTAATAACGGTTTGAAAACACTCAAAATATGAGGGGGGTGAGGGGCAGCAATCTGCGGCAATTGATTTAACATTGCCCGGAGCAAATTCGATCCCGATCTTTGTGTCCCTATAAATTGAATGAATCTCATTTTTTAAAATATACTTAATCAAACAATATTATTTACTTGTTAACTAATCACAGTCCCTCTAATTTCTGTTCGCAATGCAATGGTCTTCTATTGTACTCTTTGGCATTAAAATTTTATCTTTGAACGCTTTATAGTTTGCCGGATATTTAATCGCTCTGAAAACAATGTTTTTTGAATCTCTTGGATCCTCACCCTGACACAATATTGCCGATGATCCAACGGGATTTATATACCTCCAAACTATTTTTTCATTCAAATCAACTTCAAAAAAATGTCCCTTTTCCGCTTCACAAACAAGAATATTTCCATTAGGTAATCTTTGCGCACTAGATTTAAATGAAGAATAAAAGTTTGTTACTACTGGTGCTTTGTAAATATAATCTGGTTGCTTTGGCCCATATATACCCTTTGACATGTTATATACTCCCGGAATAGTTGTCGGGGGGGTCAGAATGATCACTTCTGAATAGCTTGGAGTTCTGTATGTGCCATTATTAAAGACAATAATCTTTCCTGCATCAGGAGACCCTTTTGGAATCCAATGGGGAAAATGAGGGGCAAAAAGCACTTGATTCTCTTTTGTCCCTTTTCCGTAAGCAGCCGGATTACCCCATCTATATAAGAAATCACCGCCTTTATTATATCTGCCTCCTGAACTTGATGCTGCCTCCTCGGTTGTTGTCGAGTGATCAATTATGTAAATTTCACTTAAATGTTTTGACGACATTATAATCTGATCTAATTCGGCATTATATTGAATGGAATTAATATGTAACCAGTTTGCCCCTCCAGAGGAGGAACCTAAATAGTTGATGTCAAGACGTTGAGGATTTGTACTGATATTACCATAATTTTCTTTTGTGCTGTCATAATCTTGTATCAAGTGATCTTTAATATTCCACTCCCAAACAACCTCGGCATCATTAAAATTTTTTGGTTTCAATTCTAAAATTTGCTCATTAAATAATTGCTTAAAAGGAGGAGTTAGTAGCTTCCTCCCCAAACGTTTGGCCTCCTCCTCACCAATAATTGAAACAGCTAAAATCAGTATATTTCCATTGGGCATAGGAAATATGTCATGATGTTGAACTGCTGTTGTTGTAGAGTAATTATACTCCCAAATTAAACTTCCGTTCCAATCAAATAATTCAATACGACCTCCAATACTCGGCATTATAATTTTTCCCGGATTGGGAACCTCTGCTGCCCGTAATAGATTGCCATTACTTAAGAGATATACTGATTTGCCGGAATTGTATTTACTTGACCATTGTTTTACAATCTCACCATCATTGTTTATTAAATAAGTTTCGGTATGAACCGTGAAAAGTGTATATCCATCAAAGACGCCATCTTTCTTCATTAAAACTCCAAGCGTATTCTTCTTAGAAGTACATCCTAATACGGGAAACAAACAATAAAATATAAATATTATGTATCTACTAAATCCCATTATCGATATAAAAAGACAATTCGTTTCAACCTCATTTATTCTTTTCTATTTTCCTTAGTATGCTATTAACCTCATTAAGGTTTTATTCCTGCAGAGCCACAATTATTCTTACGGAATCATTGTTAGCTCCAACAATTACACCTTTTTGAGATCGCGAACCAAGGCGGATGTTTCTTAACTTCTTTATATCATTTGGTATATATAAGCCCGTTTCATAACCTGCTACAGGCGTAAATTCATCTTTATCGGTTCCTTTAAGAAACAATCCCTGACCGGCATCACATCTTGGTATTTTTGTTATTATATTATACATATTACCAGCAATAATTATATCTTTATAACCATCCATATCGAAGTCCGAGCATACAGAACCAAAAACAGGCGCGAGTTGCGCTCTTTTTGGTAAAAGATTTAATTCAAATCCGGTTTCTGAATTTACCAGAAGGCAATTTGAAAAAGTGTTTGCTTTTAATTTATACGAATTATGTAAGGCAGAAGCCCCATAGATATACTCCAGTGGGGCAATCGCATAGGAATGCCAATCACCAAACTTCTTTTTCAATGCAGGAATTTGTTCGACAGCGCTTTCTCTATCAGCGACAGGATATAGTGTATCATTTTCATAATAACCGAATACCAGGTCTTGTTTCCCATTGTTATCAAAGTCATTATAAAACAATAAAAAAGGTTTCTCAGGACTCGCTTTGTACGGATAATTCTCACCCAAATTTCCAAGAATATAATCAGGATCACCATCACCGTCTAAATCTGCCTCAGTTATACTAAACCACCACCCGTGGCTCCTATTCAGGATTGAATCATTGCTGACCCTCTCCAACTGACCATTGACGTTCTGAAACACCGTTACTGGCATCCATTCACCGACTATAATTAAATCAGATCTCCCATCACTATTAAAATCTGTCCAGACGGCATCTGTCACTAAACCAGGATTTAATAAATCAACAGAAACATTTGAAGTCACATCCTTAAATACTCCATTATTATTTTCGAGGATATAACTTCTGGGAGGTTCGGGATACATCCCGGGAATAACCCTACCGCCAATAAAAAGATCAAGATCACCATCCTTATCAAAATCATTTGCTCTTACAACACTTCCACTATTTAAAAAGTCAGGAAGAATCCCAATGGATTTTGTGAATATTCCACTACCATTATTTAAATACAGCCTATCCTGATAAAAAGATGAGTTTACAGGTCTTTCATTTCCCCCACTTACAACATACAAATCAAGATCATTATCTTCATCAGCATCAAAAAAAATTGCATCAACATCTTCATAGTCTTTATCAGACTTTAAGGCGGCTTGTTTAGTTTTTGTAAAGGTATTATCAGAATTTTGAATAAAGACTGCTCCCTCATATCCCATTGCACCACCTATAAAAAAATCATCCAATCCGTCGTTATTTATATCACCTACTGCAAGCGCGGGTCCATAAGCAGATATCTTATGTAATAAGAGCCTTTCTTTTTTATAGTCATTGTAATCATTTTCAATATGTTTATATCTTAAACCATAATAAGTTGTTACATCCTCAAACAATTTTTTTTCTTTTTTTTTCGCTTGAGGCATATTTGTCGCTTTTTTATAGTCAATAGTTATTAACTGATTCGCGTGGATGTTTTTTAGTTCACTGACCTTTTTATCTGGCCACATAATTTTTAACAGATCAATGGTTTTATTTAATCCTAAACCAAAATGTAAAATGTGGCTTACACTGGATTGATATCCCCGGGTTACTTGTTGTTCCAGATATTGTGTGATATTGCCTGATCGAATAGTGATTTTTGCCCCTATACCATTAATATTGGACGCCGGGCCTTTAAGTTTTATATTGATGAAATTATTTTTTGTTATGGCCGAAGCGTTGTTTCTATATATGTGAGCATAATCATTTAAATTGTTGATTACCAAGTCCATATCTCCGTCATTATCAAAATCTGCATAGGCTGCACCATTGGAATAAGAAGGAAGGTTTACTCCCCATTTATCGTTATACTCTTTAAAGGTTAACCCGTCAGTGTTTTTAAAAACGAAGTCAACAGTTTTATAGGTAGGGATACTATTTAATAATTCAATTATATGCTCCTGTGTCCATAGATTTGTACTTTGTTTTTGGAGTAATTCATTTTTATATTTATCATAATCAATATTATTGGTATTTTTTACCATCCCGTTTGTGACATAAATATCCTTCAATCCATCGTTATCGAGGTCAACGATAAGAGGGCCCCAACTCCAATCGGTATCAGCAACTCCTGCAAAAAGTGCTATTTCTGAAAAAGCGAGATTCCCGTTATTCAGTTGAAGGGCGTTAGCTGTATATTGGTAGTGCCCGCCTACCTCTACCAGAGTTTTAAATATCTCAGCATCCATTGAAGAAAAATTGATTTTCTTGCCATAATTTGTTGACGGAAGCATGTCCAACACAAAAAAATCTATCCATCCATCATTGTTAATATCAGCCATATCAACCCCCATGGAAGAAATAGGAATATGCATTAATGCTTTTTTGGCTTCCTCGCTAAAGGTCCCGTCACCATTGTTAATATATAAATAATCTCTTCCCGCAAAATCATTACATACATATATGTCCGGATACATATCATTGTTAAAGTCTGCAACAGCTACTCCGAGCCCGGCGCCTAATTTTGATTTATTAATCCCAACAAAATCTTTTATTTCGATATAGCGCCCATTTTCATTTCTGAATAATTTATCTCCGATAAACGGATGAACATCCTTGTCATGAAAGGATTTAAAAATATTTCTTACCGGATCAATGGCATGGTTTAATAAAAACATGTCAAGATCACCATCCAGATCATAGTCAAAAAAAACCGCTTGTTGGGATGTGCCCCAATCATTCAATCCGTAGTTTTCTGCTTTTTCAGTAAATGTTAAATCCTTATTGTTAATAAATAATAAATTACTTCTTTGTTTAGGCCGTACCCGGCCTGACCGGCAGATATAAATGTCTAGAAAACCATCCTGATTTATATCTGCCATGGTAACACCTGTCTTCCATCCAGGGATAGTATCCAGTCCCGAGCCTTCAGTTATGTCCTCAAATTCAAAACCGCCTTTGTTAAGATAAAGTTTGCCTGTATTGTTATTAGATGACAGGTAAATATCAATTAGCCCATCATTATTAATATCTCCTACTGCGACACCTCCTCCGTTGTAATAATTTGTATAGGAAAATACATTTATTTTTTTATCTTCAACGATATCATTTCTAAAATACACTTGTGTTTCAATTGGATGCAGTAATTCTAGTAAAGGCTTTTGGTTTTGATTTGAGCCCGTACACGCACTTGATAATGGAGCAATTAGAAAAACCATTTTCTGCAATCTATTTCTAATCCGTCCATTGCACACGATTCTAGAAAAAAGACAATTTATCATGTATTTATTTAGAATCATGCTATTCCATCCAATGTCTGTATATTATTTTATGTAAAAAAATAGGAGTTTAGTTATGTGCCTTCTGCAAGCAGGATACTTACTTTATTTTAATATTATACTTATTAGGGAGGCGGAGCAATATATTGTAAAAACATAATTTACTCCAACCCCCTAATTATTTTAGTAATAACCAATTAAATACTAATTGCTTATTTGGTCGTTGGCGTCAATCTCCTTCTGCGGTATTGGATAAAATATCTTTTCATCATTTAGATAGTCAAAATTCTCTCCCGGATATTTTGCTTCTAAGTTGGCTTTCCACTTTTCAATATACTTGCCTGCCCTGATTAGATCAATCCTTCTTTTCCCTTCCATGAAAAATTCTTTAGCCCTTTCTTCTAATATTGCATCTCGTAGCGCACCCTGATCCAGCCCTGCTAATGGCGCAACGTTTGCCCGGGCCCTTACTTCATTGACCAAGGTCAGGGCCTCGGTTGTATTTCCAAGCTCATTTAACGCTTCTGCTCTTGTGAGCAGGATATCAGCATAACGAAGCACAGGGTAATTAACACCGAAAAAGGTGGCATTGGCATATACAAATCGGTCATGGCCTCCCAGGTATTTAGATGTTGGGACAGAATTCAAATCAAATAGATGAATTTGAGGATCATTTGCCAATGGATCATATTCCGGTGTACCCGGAAGTGCATAATAATTAAATTTACCGTCGGTCATTCCCTGGTTTCCCGCCTGGTAACCATTTGCAAGAAGTTTTCTGCGATCATCATTCATGTCAAATGATTTATAGAAATCAGGTGCTAGTGTGAGCCGGCCCCAGCCCCCATTATAATAGCCCAGGCTCAGGGAGAACCATGGTAATTGCGATTGTGCATTCGTTCCATCCTGCATTGACATTACAGCAAAAATCCATTCGTTTGCAGTATTGTTTGCCACATCAAACAATGCCTCGATACTTGGCATCAGTTCATAATCACCAAGGTTCATGACGGCTTTAGCATCATCGGCTGCTTCCTGCCATTTATGGATGTTTAAATAGGTCTTGGCTCTCATCCCCAATGCTGCCCCTTTACTTGCTCTTCCAGGGGTGGTTGCCCCTCCCAAAACTTCTGCAGCTTCGGTAAAATCCTTTATTACTTGAGCTATTACATCAGCTTGAGGGCTTAAGGGAAGGTTGCCGGTGCTTTCACCGATATTAAGTATCACATCACCAAAATTGAAGGCGAGGTCATAGTAGGCCAAGCCTCTTAAGAATTTAGCTTCGCCAATTAGACGATTTTTTAAATTCTGATCAATATCCATGTCTGGCAAAACGTCCAAAGCAAAATTTGCTGTTCCAATAACCTTGTACGCGCCATCCCATAGGTTAGTGATATAACCTTGATTGTTATCCCAGGTGCCGACTTCTATATCAAATGAACCCGGCTCCCACACATCCAAACCATAAGTATCAGTTCCTGATTCACTTAAAGACATGTAATCATATTCATAATATGCTCCCCAATCGGTACCTCGTAATGCTACATAAATTGCTAAAATGAGTGCTTCAGCATCTTCTTCCGTTTCGTAGGCATTTGCAGCGAGCAGATCAGAATATACCTTTTCTTCCAGTTGCTTGATGCATGAAACCATGCTTATTCCAAGCATTAAAAATACCAGTATGATTATGTTTATTTTTTTCATTGTTTTAGGAATTTAAAATGGTTGTTAAAATGTTATCTTAAGTCCAACCGTGTAAGTTTTAAAGTTGGGATACCCGTAATCATCAACTCCCCTGTTAACACTAAACTGTGATCCACTATAGTTAAAGCTTACTTCAGGGTCAAATCCGGTATAATCTGTTATCGTCAATAGATTTTGTCCCTGTAAATAAATGTTGAGGCCTTTAATCCAAGAAACATTATCCAAATTAAAATTATAACCTATTGCCAGGTTCTTAAGCCGGGCATAGGTTGCGTCCTCAATGAATTCTGAGTTTACATACGACCCGTACTCGCCGGCAAACCAATCAATCCCGGGCCTGGTCCCTTCTGTATTGGTTGTGCTCCACCTGTCGAGCGCCCTGGTTGTCATAAAACGATCCAGTCCGATGGCTTTGAAATTAAAAAGGTCATTACCAACGGATCCTTGCCAAAACATATCCAGGTACAATCCTTTAAATTCTATGCGATTGTTAATGCCCCAAATAAAATCCGGGTTAGCATTACCTATTACAGTCCGGTCATCACTGTTTATTATGCCATCGCCGTTTAAGTCTTCATATAAAGCACTTCCCGGGTGTACAGTATTTGGCTGAGGTGAGTAAACTTCACCTTGCTGCAAAACACCCTTGTAAATATAACCGAAAAACTCACCCATTTCACCCCCTGCAATCAGTTGCCGATAAGGTTCTTCTCCAACTTCCCCATAAGGTTGCCTTGCAACGGTAAGAATAATAGGGTTATCACCGTCCAGCTGTGTAATTTCATTTACATTTTTCGAGTAGTTTCCGTTTAAGGTCCATTTGAAATTTTCCCCGTTAATAAGCACGGCACCTAGTGTTAGCTCAATCCCTTTATTATTAATTGATCCGACATTGGCCCGAATCACGGTAAAGCCCGTGGATGCATTAGAAATGGGCTTATCTATGATGAGGTCTTCGGTATTCGAATCATATAGTTCTAAAGTACCGTAAAGTCTGTTGTTCCAGAATCCGAAATCAATCCCGAAATTTATCATTTTTGTCGTTTCCCATCTCAAGTTAGGATTGGGCGCATATATACCATCAGGGCCCAAGCCGGATCCTGCTGAAACCCCATCATAAGAGTAAGTCTTTTCCGGGTTTGTGGTGCTGATTCGCGCTAAAGAAGTATAGGGTGAAAAATTATTATTACCGGTTATTCCATAGGACAATCGCACTTTAAGATCACTCACAAAATTTGAATTCTTCAAGAATTCTTCTTCTGCTATTCTCCAAGCCACGGATGCAGAAGGGAAAGAACCCCACTTGTTATTTTCGCCAAATTGTGAAGCCCCGTCAGCACGAATTGTAGCAGAGAGCAGTATCCTGTCTTTGAAACTATAACTGGCCCTTCCAAAGAATGAGATGATATTTTTTGATTCTTTGTAACTGTTTATATTCTGAACTGCAGCAGAACCCAGATTAAAATATAATGTCTTGTCTGTAGGAAAACCTCTCCCAAACAAACTGAATGAAAAGTAATCATCGTATTGAGTAGAAGCGCCGACCAATAGATTTAAAGAATGATCATCTGAGGAAAAATCAAAATCATAATTTAACGTACCTTCTATCAGATAATTATTTGTTATGGATTGATCGAGACTTCCCGCTGCTTCCGTTCCCCAAGCGGAGTATTCCTGCGGTTGATACTGACCCCGGGTTCCTGATATATGATCAAACCCTGAATTGATTCTTGCTGTTAAATTATCTGTTATATAATAATCAATAAAAATATTTGCGTATGTCCTCCATTCCGAATAATCATTTGTCCGTTTCGTAAAAAAGCCTATTGGATTTCTGAAAGGCCTTGTATCTCTTGACAATGCAGTTTGTGCCAAGGTGCCATCCTGATTGTATGCCGCTCTGCCGCGTTCTGCATTTAAGGTAGCATATAAAGGTGCAAGGGTTCGGGAGCCTGGTATTCTGTCCATGGCATCAGCATCAACCCTTGCAGTGTATATGTTCATCCCAACTTTAACCTTTTCTCCGAATTTCCTGTCTGCATTTAACCGTACCGATAAGCGATTAAAATTGCTATTTAAAAATATGCCGGATTGACCGAAATAATTTCCCGATAGGGAAAACTGAGACTTCTCGTTACCTCCCGATGCCCTAAGGGTATAACTCTGGATTGGGGCCTGCCTGGTAACTTCATTCAGCCAGTCCGTATTGTTGGTTAAAGCCAAATCACTGGAATTATACCATGGGTTTCCATCATTGGGCCCCATAGCATATTGCTCATTTACAATTCTTGCATGTTCGGGCCAGTCCAAGTATTCGATTTTGCCAATCATGGACTGTGTGCCATAATAGCCATCAAAACTTATTTCCGTTTTTCCAGCCCGCCCTTTTTTTGTCGTAATTAGTACTACGCCAGCTGATGCTCGTGAGCCATATATTGCGGCTGAAGCAGCGTCTTTAAGGATATCGATGGACTCAATGTCTTCGGGAGCCAGGTTTACACCTCCACTTATTGGGAAGCCATCAACGACATATAAGGGTTCATTACTGTTAGAAATAGATGTTGCCCCCCTTATGACAATGTTTAATCTTTGACCAGGCAAGCCATCGGTAGCTGATACTTCGACTCCCGCTGCTCGTCCCTGTAACATTTGAGATACTGATGTTACAGCCGCACCAGTAGTCATGTCTTCTTCTTTTAACGAAACTACTGCTCCCGTCAAATCTTTTTTCTCGATTGCACCATATCCGATTACGACAATCTCCTGAAGAGCTTTGATATCCGGGGTAAGCATGACATCAATCACACTGCGATTTCCGACTGTCAGCTCTTCAGAAACATATCCTACCGAACTAAAAATCAACGTTGAATTTTCATCCGGGACTTCGATAGAATAATCGCCATTCACATCGGTTACAGTGCCGATGGATGTCCCTTTTACTACTACGTTTACACCTGGCAGGCCACTTCCATCTTCTTCGGTAGAAACTTTGCCTGTTATGGTAATGCCCTGTATTATTACCTCAATTGGTTTGACAGGCGAATTTTTTACTTTTTTTCGTACGTTAATGCTATTATTAATTTGCCGAAATGAAAGATCTGCCTCTTTGCTTATCTGAAGCAATACATCGCTTACCCTTTTGGGTTTTCCGCTTATTGACACTTTTTGATTAATATCTATCTCTCCAGGATAATATGAAAAGTGAAAATTTGTAGATGCTTCAATGTTGTCAAAAATTTCCTTGATAGGATAAACTTTAGCATCGAATTTTATCCTTACTTCCCTAACCGATTTAATGTCTTGAGCTTTTGAGCCAGCTGCCATAAGCATTCCAATAAACAAACACTGAAAGAAAATACCGTAGATTGTCCACTTTGTGAGCATGAGGATTTGTTGTAGAAATTTGTTTTTCATAATTTTACACGTTTTACTAATTAATACTAAAATGCATGTCCTGAATTATTCAGGATAATGGTAACAAACCGGTAGTCGGAAGCTGCCGGTTTTTTTCATGGTGTTTTTTTCATTTCATATCTTTCCTGTTTTGTTAAAAATAATTGTCACATTTTTATCATTGATTTTAAAATCAAAATTGCGACCATAACGAAGACTCTCCAGAATATTGACTAGTAATTCATTTTTAAATGTCGCTCTGTATTTAAGTCTTTTGGGTGGGGTGCCGACAACTATAATTTTAACACCATACCAGCGTTCAAGTTTTTCGAATATTGTCTTATATGTCTCGTCATTAAAAATCAGTATGCCATCCTTCCAGGCTATGGCTTCAATCGGATTGATAACAATCTTGTCTGATGTTTTTGATTGTTTATTATAACTCACTGCTTCACCGGGATACACCTTACTATAAGTATTATCATTGCAAACAACGGAAATGGCCCCTTCCACTAAAGAAACAACTTCATCATTATCCTCAGGAAACGATTTGATATTAAAAATTGTGCCTATAGCCGTAACTCTCAGATGAGGAGAATATACTTTAAATGGCCTGAAGGAATCCTTTTGTACTTTGAAATAAGCCTCTCCCTTTAAGTAAATTATTCTTACACTATCTGTAAAGCTCGATAAAAAACGAATCTCACTTTCCGAATTTAACCAGCATACGGAGCCATCCGGCAGGTTGATTCTCGTTTTTTGGCCGGCAGGGCTAAGCTTTACAATCATTTCGGGATGATCATTTACTTGATCTGATCCGTGGTTGTTAAGTTCCAGGTAAATGACTCCGGTGAAAACCAACAAAAAAACAATTACTGCTACTATTTTATACCATCGTTGCCATTTGTCAGGTGAGTTTAGTTCTGTATCGATAGTAATGTTTTCTTCAAAGTCTAACCTTCTGGATATCTTCTCAAAGGTGGCTTGTTGTCCTTTAATCCGCACCCTAAACTGAGCCTTATCCCAAACCTCTTGCATTCTGCGATAAAGCAGTTCATTTTCAGGTGATTCCTGAATCCAATGCTGAAGCTCGATCTCCTCAGCCGGATTAATTTCACCCGAAAGCTTCTTGTTTATTAATAAATAATGCTTTTCCAAATTTCAGAACTATTTATTATTGAAAACTACGCTTTTTAATCTTACCCCCAGAAAGGTGTTGATTTTCTAGTGATTTATTTGTTTACAGGCTGGACACAGAACTTATTGAGACAAATAGAGATAAAAATGAAAAGAGGAGGGAACGTTTTTTTAAAGGAGGTGAAAAACAGAAAATATCATGCCCTTAGAATCTATATTTTCTTTGGCAAAATATGCCTCAATCGCTTTTCTAATCTTTTTTAATGCAGTATTCATTTGATTTTCAACGGTTTTGGATGATATATCCAGAAGAACCGCTACTTGTTTATAACTTAATCCATCTTCCCGGACCATTCTAAAAATAATTTCACACCTGTCGGGTAAATTTGAAATGATCTCTTCTATTTTTTCTGCGAGTTCGGATGCGATTAAAAGGTTTTCCGGTGAATTGTATTCTACTAAATCAGATTGATGATATTCAGCTATTCCTATTGAATGCTTTGCATTTCGCTTGATATAAGTGAGAACCTGGTTTTTAACCGCACGGAAAAGATAAAATTCCAATTGTTTTACCTTATTTAATTTATGGCGGACATTCCATAACTTAACAAATACATCCGAAACCAACTCTTCACATAAAACATCTGACTTTAAGTATAAAAAAGCATAACGAAAAAACCTGGGGTAGAGAAGATTAAAGAAATCCTCAAAGGCCCTGCCATCGTTTTTTTCCATCAACTGAATCAAACGTCTTAGCTCTTCTTCTTTCAACTTGAATTATTATTTGATTAACCCTT
>WAPZ01000855.1 GCA_015520535.1 Candidatus Heimdallarchaeota archaeon | reverse complement strand
TTATGGGTCGTAAACGATATACTAAGTTATCTTATTTGCTCCATCGTTATACAGATAATAAAATTGAAGATTATCTAAAGAAAGCCGCAGGACCCTATAATCCTAAAACTAAATACAAAGGCGCTGAAAAAATTGCTTTGGAAAAAGGATATGTCCGGAAACTTACAAATGACGGTTACAGCGGATTTATTGCTGGTGAGAATATAGAACAAGCTGAAAAATATTTTGAAAAATGGTACGGACATGAGTGTATAGATTGGCTAAAGCAATTTAGGTATAAAAAGACAGAGGAGCTGGAGTTGATTACCACAGTTGATATGGCAATTATAGAACTGCAAAATGCGGGTAAAAAAGTAGATTTGGAAAGTGTTAAAAAGGTAATCCGAAATTATCCGGAGTGGAAAAGAAAATTAGAGCGTCCAATTTTTTCTGATAAAAATATTTTAAATGCAATAGCGTTAATACAGAATCTTTTCTCAAAACGGAAGAAATAATGAATATTTTAATTTCAAACAGTTAAATTTAAAACTATAGTTAGTAATGAATGTCAAGGCACGTTGTATAGTATAAAAAAAGTCTTATTTACAGGAAGGATTCTATTGGTATGAAGATATCTACCATTTTAGACCACATTGACAGCGGGCACATGGCTTTACCGGAATTCCAGCGCGGGTACGTCTGGAACCGAGATCAGGTGCGTGGGCTGTTCGATTCCCTTTACCGGCGTCATCCTATTGGCGGTTTATTGGTGTGGGTCACCGAATCCCGTTCTGCGCTCTATCGCGGTGAGGGGCAACTGGCGCCTGGGGTGGTAAAACTGTTGTTGGATGGTCAACAGCGGATGACATCTATTTATGGCGTAGTGCGGGGTAAACCACCTAAATTTTTTGATGGTAATCCCAATGCTTTTACAGGATTGCATTTTCACCTGGAACAGGAAATTTTTTCCTTTTATCAACCGCTGAAGATGAAAGATGATCCACTTTGGATCGATGTATCAAAGCTGATGCAAGGAGGTACCAGTGGTTTGGGAGAGTTTATTTCAAAACTTAGCACCCAACCGGAATTAGCGCCTCGAGTAGGTGATTATGCAGCACGACTGAGTCGATTGCTTGCAATTCTTGATATTGATCTACATGTTGAAGAGGTCACGGGTCCAGATAAGACAATCGATGTAGTAGTGGAAATTTTTAATAAGGTCAACAGCGGTGGTACCAAACTCTCTAAGGGTGATCTGGCACTGGCAAAAATTTGCACCGAATGGCCCGAAGCACGGGAAGTAATGAAGAAGCATCTGGCAGAATGGGAAAAAGCAGGCTACCATTTTAACCTGGATTGGTTGCTGCGTTCAGTCAATACTGTGCTCACGGGGGAAGCTAAGTTTCAGTTTTTACACGACAAAACAGCGGAAGAAATTCAGGATGGTTTGAAGCGTGCTGTGAAGCATATAAACACTTGTTTAAACCTTATTAGTAGTCGATTGGGTTTGGATCATGATCGCGTGCTGTTTGGACGATTTGGCATTCCGGTAATGGTACGTTATCTGGACAAACGTTCTGGTCCGCTTGATGAAATAGAACGGGATAAGCTCCTCTTTTGGTTTTTGCAATCTGGTATGTGGGGGCGTTTCTCGGGTTCAACAGAATCGTACATTGATCAGGATTTAGAGGCATTGGAAGGGCCCGATGGTGGGATTGATAAATTGATTGAACAACTCCGTTTATGGCATGGTGGCTTGCGAGTTGAACCGGGACATTTTACGGGCTGGAGTCTGGGTGCCCGTTTTTATCCCGTGCTTTACATGTTAACCAGAATGGGCGAAGCCCGCGATTGGGGAACAGGGCTACCGTTAAAAGCGAATCTGTTAGGACAAGGGAGTAAGCTCGAAGTGCATCATATTTTCCCCAAAGCGCAGCTTTACAAACATGGATATAAAAAAGCAGAAGTAAATGCGTTAGCCAATTTTTGTTTTTTAACAAAAGATACCAATTTAAATATCAGTGATCGATTGCCGGAGGAGTATTTTCCGGAAGTGGAAAAAGCACATCCCGGAGCCCTTGCTTCGCAATGGATTCCTATGGATCCAAGATTATGGAAAATTGAGAATTTTTTAGAATTTTTAGAAGCACGGAAGGAACTTCTGGCAGATGCTGTGAATGAGCGAATGAAAGAGTTACTCCATGGCGATACACACTGGATTGAAGGACCGGGTGTGGTTACTTCAGTTGCAGAACCAGTGCTGGGGAGCATCAGCAGTGAAGACGAAGAACGGGAGTTGGAAGCATTGAATAACTGGATGGCCGAAAGAGGTTTGCCTCAGGGGATTCTTTCTTATGATTTTGCCGATCCAGAAACCGGGATTCAGAAGGCGGTATTCGACCTGGCATGGCCAAATGGCATTCAGGAGGAGTTAAGTGAACCGGTGGTTGTTTTATTAAACGAACCGCCGGAAGTGATTGTCTTAGCCAGTCAGGCTGGTTTTCGTTGCTTTACAACTATTAATGAATTTAAACAATATGTTTTAAATGAGATTCTTGCTGGAGACGAGGAAAAAGTGGCATGAGCCG
>WAPZ01000854.1 GCA_015520535.1 Candidatus Heimdallarchaeota archaeon | reverse complement strand
GCTTTTCTGCATTCTACTTCCTACGAAGTCTTAGGAATCATGTATCAAAAGCAAAAATACACTTTAAGATTCAGTTTTCTTCAATTAATCTATGCATTTCGTTCTTTAAATAATTTCTTTTATCGCTACTCTTTACCTCTTTTAATTTACCTCTTCGCAATATTACGTAGGTCCCAACCCACAAAATGAAAATCTCCTTTTTTAATTTTTTTCCCTTCATTTTTTGGAGTTTTCACTCAATCCGCTATCACTAGATTTTTAAATTCGAAATCACCTCGTTGTTCATGAAATAGACCTAATAACTCTGGGATGAGAAATGTTTAATTTTGAGAGTGTAAAAAAAGTTGCCCTCGTAGATTTCGTACTTTTACTCATTGTAGCGGTTCTTGCCGCCGGATTTTATTTTGGTGACGGAAAACCATTCCTTCAATCCCTTGCTATCTCTTTACGCATTGGTGTCTTTTTTGGACTCTTTGCGGTTTTCATTATAATTGGTGTCGCCGCTAACGAAGCAACACGCATGAATCCTTACGGTAAAGGCTCTGGTATTGCAGAAGGTGCCGGTGTTGGAGGCTCCCATGTTCAGGTGGCGCCACGTTTGAATGCTACTAATCGTCTCACTCGCGCACTTCGAAAACCCGTTGTCGTCCGATTCTTCACTATTGTAGCATCATATATGGTTTCATTGGCTATATTTCTCCTCATTGCTGTCATACTTGACATATACTTTGTATAATCAACGGCAACCACAGTGGCTTTTTTGCTCCTTCTTCTTTATTTTTTGAACAACGGGTTCTTATTTTATAAAAAAGCGTCTTTATGGTGTAAGCAATAAATTTAACGTTAAATAATCAAATAAAAAATCTTTAACTCAACTATTTCATCTTATTTACGTTTTTCTGCCCACTTTTTCCTTTTTTATTCATCGTTTTCACATTTATGCAAGTAGCTAAACCCTTGGAGTAAGCTATTTAAACATCGACACTTTAAAAGTTACTCGAGCAACCACAGAATTTATGAACACCTTGCAATAAAAAAAACAATCTACGCCTAAATCTACAAATTTCAAGATGCATAACCCCCACATAAAACTAAAGCCCTGGTAGTGTAGCTCGGCCTATCATCGGCGGCTGTCACCCGCCAGACCCGGGTTCAAATCCCGGCCAGGGCGCCAGATTCTTTATCTTCTTTCTCTTAAAAGACACACGTGGAAAACTCAAAACACCGCAAAATCTCTAATCATGTGGGCGCGTAGCTCAGCCAGGTAGAGCGACGGGCTTTTAACCCGTTGGTCGAGGGTTCAAATCCCTTCGCGCCCGCCACTAACTCTCCATTCGTTTATACAAATCAAATTATCCACACATACCAGTTTTTTATGACAAAAACTAGTGCATAAATAAAATAACCAAATCCGATCGATAGATAATACTACCAAATAAACGGTGCTGGGGTAGCTCAGCCTGGTTAGAGCGCAGGACTCATAATCCGACACCAAATCAAGGTGTCGTATAAATAGGGCATTGTGATGAGATATCCTGAGGTCGCGGGTTCAAATCTTCTCCTTCTAGGAACATTTCTTCCTAGATAGAAGTGAAACGCCCGCCCCCAGCACCAATCCAATTTTTTATGAAACTTATGACATCTAATTAATCTCCTAGACACGCACGCATTGATTAATAAACGTTAAATTTCCTTCAAATCCATATAAACACGACTGCCCCGGTAGTGTAGTCCGGTCCATCACTTCGGCCTCTCGAGTCGATAACCCGGGTTCAAATCCCGGCCGGGGCACCACTTACCCTTTATTTAGACGCGGACGGACGCCTTTTTTATCGTCCAAAACTATAAAACAAATCGCATTATGGTATGATTTTTTTAACACGTTGTACCGTCGCTCCGTGTTTCTGCTGAAAATAAAAATAAAGATACTGCATGAATAAATAGAAATTTAAACATTGTTGAATGGTGATAAATTAAGATATGATGCCCCGGTAGTGTAGCTCGGTCCATCACTTCGGCCTTTCGAGCCGATAACCCGGGTTCAAATCCCGGCCGGGGCACCAACTACCATTTTTTGATACTGAATTGAATTGAAATCACGTGTCATTCTTTTATATTTGATTTTATTTGTTCTTAAGAGAATTAACCCTCATTTGACACGGCCAAAATCTTTCTATTCTTCTTGTCTGAATAGTAAATCTTCATGTCTGGCGGTTGCATTAAAATTGAAATTTTTTTGCATATAAAGCCATAAAAGGGATAAAATTCCACAAAAAACCGCAACAATTCCACTTAATACCAGAAAACCCACTTGAAAACTAAAATGCTCAATTACAGCCGCAGTAAGGAATTCAATACTTAACAGCATCAATGTTTGACCGGCATGAATGAACGAAAGCACTGTTGCTCTTATGGAAGAAGGAATGAGTTCGTTAACGATGGAATCCGCTAAAGGTATGAATAAGCCCCGTATAACACCTAATAAAAGGAAAAATAGCACCGCAATAACTGATAATGATGTTGTCATTCCCCAAAACAGAAATATCGTGATGAAAATAATGATTACTACCGCGTAAGAACCCAAAAAACGTGAAACCCTAGCTGAAATAAGAGAACCACCGCTCATAACGAGAAACGTAGTGCCTTGAATTAAGCCAATCGCCGTAAACGTAAGTCCTAACGAATCTAACCATGGCTGAGAATAAAAACTCACGGTAAATAAGGCGGCTAAGAAAAACATATAGATTATGGAAAAAAGAAAGATTTGTGGTCTTAAAAAGGTCCGAAATGCGCTCTTGAACTGACGACGAGACAATGTGTGCGTTTGAATGCGTGTTTTTTCCAGCTGGTGCTCTTTTGTCACAGTATATTTTTTTTCAGAAATTGTAAGAAGCCAAAGCGCGGCAATTATGGTTGCTATCGCTGTAAGAAGAATGGGTATTTCTAACGAAAATATTTGCGCAAAATAACCGCCAATCATTGTGCTGACTGCCAAAGAAAGTATTCCTACGCTTTGTAATCTGCCATAAACATCTTGAAAAAGGATGCGTGGTGGAATACGCTGTAATAGTGCGTGATTTTTGACTTCCTCATATATCCAAGCCTGTTCTGCAGTCGCCGTAATTGAACTTCCTGCAGCCCAGAGTATGTAGGAAATAAGAATGTCCATTAATGAATTCGATAATGCAAAAATTATAATGGCTATAGAAACAAAAAATGACGCTCCAATAAGTGATTTTTTTCGCCCAATGTGATCGGTGAGCATCCCGCCTGGAACACTGGCAATTATAAGAGTACTCCAAAAAACAACATCCAAGCTTGCTACTTCAAGCAATGAAAAGCCTTTTTTGATAAGAAAGAGCATCCAAATGCCATTTAAGAAAAAGGCTCGACTCAAGATAATATATACGTAAAATCGGCGCACTTCCTCGTATTCCCCTTATATAACATCTTTTAGACAAAAGCGCTCATGAAACAAATAAAATTGCTCACTTAAATAATTTAATCTCGCCCTATTGAATTATTTTCAAGATGGAAACATTATATTTGTATGATAAATAGATATATAT
>WAPZ01000853.1 GCA_015520535.1 Candidatus Heimdallarchaeota archaeon | reverse complement strand
GCTTTTCTGCTTCTTGGTGATTCAATTTGATTTATGAGAACGAATCATATGATTTCTTGTTTAAAGCCTTATTGTTGGGAGAAATTGCCGTTGGAAAAACCTCTATGATCTTGAGATATGTTCAAAACCGTTTTCCCGGTGAATATCAAGCTACTATTGGTGCAAATTTCTTAGTAAAAGTGCTGCAAATTCCCAACCCCGTTAAAAAGTCTTCGACACCAATAAAAGTGGCATTACAACTATGGGATTTAGGTGGTCATGTTCGCCGGGCATCAATGGTAGGACGTATTTTTTATCAGGGAGTTTCAGGCGTGTTTCTCGTATATGACGTCACTCGAGAAGATACCTTATACAAGCTGCCTTTATGGGTTAAAGAGTATAAAAAATATAGTCCTAATGCGTATAGCATTCTTGTTGGAAATAAAATTGATTTAACTGAAGATCGAAAACTATCTTTTGAAGACGGAGAAAAATATAAACAAGAGCTTGGAGCAAGTTTATTTTTTGAAACCAGTGCAAAGACTGGTGAGCATGTCAAAGAAGCATTTGAGACATTTGCAAAATTCTTAGTTGAACGCAGTTATAAAAAAATGGAAGAAACAAATACATAATATGCCGAATAAAGATTGATATCAAAATTCGCATCAAAATCAAATTGAATTCAAGATTTTTTTTCTGAAGTCGGAAAGCCCCGTGGTTTTACCACCGCGTCCACTTTTCCAATCAGATAAATTTTGGGAAAAACTAATCCGCAACTGCACGTTTTTGTCACTAATTTGACCATATCGCCGGTTCGATATCGCAGAAGTGGGAAGGATATTCGGTTCAATGTCGTCAGCACTAATTCTCCTGTAGAATTTTCTGGTAAACGTTCTAAAGTGATAGGGTCAATAACTTCTGGAAACACATAATCTGACCAGATATGAAGGCCATTGTCTTGGATCGGACATTCAACTGCTAAGCCTAGTCCATAAAATTCTTTTAATCCATAAATGTGATAAATGGTGATATCAAACGTATTTTCAACTAGCTCTCGGAACTCCTTTGACAGTGGTGCACCACCAGTAAAAGCCTCACGAAGTCTTAATCGTAGGAGCGAATTTTCTTTTTTTTGTGACTGATATAAAGAAAAAAGTTTTTCAAAAATGTGCGGCGGTGCGAAAAAACTAGTAATCCGATATTCATGAAAGGCCAATAATAAATTCCTTAGATTGCCCGGGGGATTATGAAATACGGCAATATTTGCCATACCTGCGGCTTCTTCGATGTTTTGTCCACGGAAAATTGTATGATCCAACGAGACAAATACGTCTTCCGGAGCCGGTGGATGAACCCAAAATATGCGTTTAATAGTATTCAGCCAGATTAGCCAATCCTCTTCTGTGTAGCCGATAACATAAGGCATATTGTATTTTTTATCTAAAAAAACATGAACGCGAAGTAATTTGCTTGGTGGTACAGTAAAAGCGCCAAGAGGATAATGCTTGAGAAGGTCAACATGTGTCGTTAAAGGGACTTGATCTAACAACGAGTAAATATCCTCATGCATGAGATCAATTTCTAAATTTTTGTAAAGAGCACTTTTTTGTGCTTGTAACAGTGTCCATTGGAGAAAAGAAAGTTGTATTTGCCGTAAGGTCTCCGTGTTCAAGCGTCGAAATTCAGTCATCTGCATTTATTACACCAAATTACGTAAAATTAGAAAAAATAAGAAATATTTGAGATTAGACATATACACCACGAGTTGGAGTCGGATATGTGGGCTCCTCTTGCATCTTATTCGTTCTTTCAGCAAATTCTCTGAGTTTTTCTTTAATTTGGGCAGCTTCTTTAAGCAGGTTGTCTACTGGTACATCCAGCCCTTTTACTTTATTAATATTTTCTACTAAGGCAGCAGCGCCTTCCGGATCCGGAAATTGTGGAAACGTATTAACTAGTAAGGCATAACCATCAATTGGTCTTAATAATGATTCGTTAAGAATGGCACCGCTCATACCTGATATATATCCCGTTTCGGGAATTTTAAAACCAAATTTAGTGAAATTTCCGATCAATTCAGGTTCTGCAACTACAAAAACTTCAGTTTCTTCATCGGGAGAATATTTGGGAACACCATCTAAACACACCACTTCTTTTGCACCCAAGGATTCAAGAAAATCTAAGGCTGCATTAGCAATATGATAATAAGCATTAATTGGAGCTGGCGATTCACCAAGAAAAACCATGAAATTTTTATCTTTATTACCAAAAATCCGATACGGATAGGTCAGTTTTCCTTCTAAAAAGACTGACACTGGCGGGATAAGAGGACTCTTAATTGAGCCGATCCATTCTAAATTATAATGCGTGATGATTTGTTTTGCCGCTATACTCCCCACCAAACCATTTCCCGGGAAACCAACTAAGACCCAGTCAATATTTCCGACATCTGTCGTACAAATGCATTTTGCATAAGTTTCTAATGCAGCCGTATCCTTCACATCTGCTATTAATTTCGTTTTTTCCATCTTTTTTCACCTTTTATTGTTATGTACATCTAATGAAGTGATACCCTTAGTTATTGAATTATCTGAATGGATAAACATTTCCAATTAAATTTTGTTGCATGCATTTAAAAACCCTTTTAACAAGGAGATTTTTCGCCGTTCCGCATGTTTCTGGAATTGAACCTCTTATGCCTTACCATGTCGAAGATATTTTAAAGTTTGAAAAAAGAGTTGTGGATAAGAGTTCGGGGCGAAACAAATGCGTATTTTAGCTATTGACGTTGGTCACGGAACAATTGACATTTTATTGTATGATGACCAAAAAACCTTCGAAAATAGCATCCAACTGGTGTTTCCCAGCGTCCCACACCGTTTTGCACAAATTGTAGAAACATCAAATAAAAACATATTCTTATATGGTCATATCATGGGAGGCGATCCGCTCGCCGGACGGTTATACCGTGCTGTAAAGAAGGGACGAATGGTGGTTGCAACACCGCGTGCGGCGATGTCTTTTCGATATAACATTGCCGAGGTAGAGCAAAAAGGCGTGATAATAGATGAGAATGGAACAACAGAAAAGTATCCCGATTTTCTTCATTTAAAAACAAGAGACATTGAATTTGAGGTTTTAGATCGATTTTTCAGTCATCTTGATGAAAAATGGAAAGATACAGTGGATATAATTGCGCTTGCTGTTCAGGATCACGGAAAAAACCGCCCCGGTGAAAGTGCACGAGTGGTTCGAATAAATGAATACAAAAAACGCCTAAAAAATCCTTTTGTCACAGAGTTGGCCTATATGGATACTGCGCCAGATATTTTTCCACGATTTCAAGAAAATATTGACCTTACCCGAAGTTATTATGAAAAGTGGGAAAAGATTCCCATTATGGTAATGGATTCCTCGCCCGCTGTGATTGCCGGTGTGTTATCTGACCTCCAAATAAGCCCCACAAAAAATGCAGTTATAGTTAATGTTGGAAACGGCCACACATTAGGCTTTCTTTTAAATTCAAAGAAAGAAGTCCTTGCGTTATTCGAACATCACACTGGGCTTTTAACGCAAAGAAAACTGGAACAACTCATAACGGATTTAATGAGCGGAAATATTAATAATGAAACAATATTAAATGACAAGGGACATGGTGCGTTAGTTTTTAAGCAAGAAGAATGCAATCCACAAAAAGTGGAAAAAATCTATGTAATCGGACCGAAACGAAATTTATTGGCAAATTCTTCTTTAAATATTGAATTTCCCGCTCCATTAGGCGCAATGATGTTAGCTGGACCAATAGGGCTTTTATATACGCTTGCCGAAAAATGGGGCGAGTCCTTTAATTTTCGATTTAATGCTAATAAAGTCAAAAAATAAATTGTATGAATTTAATGGTGTAAAAATATGAGTTCTATAGATGACTGGTTTTCAAATATCGAAAAAATGGTTTCTAACCTCAATCTTCAGATTTATGGTCTAACATTTACCGTCAATCAAGTGTTCGCCTTTATCGTGGGACTAATCTCATTATTTATCTTTTTTATAGAATTGAGGAAATGGACAAAATATCACAGTTCCTCCGATTTAATGGAATTATCTTTCGTTCTTTCGTTGGCCAGTTTCAGTTATTTTATGATTCCCGACGTGTTACTTCCCATTTTGGTGGGAATTTGCGCTTTAATGATAATTGGAACCTATGAAATCCGCGAAAGTTACGTATGGTTCCGTTTAATGGTATCTTTTACCGCTACGTATCTGGTGATTCTTATTGCCTATATTGTCGGTGAGTTTATCCTAAAAGATCCGCGAATTTTTGGTTTAGCGTGGAATTTTTCGTTTTGGGTGCTTTTGATCGTTGCTTTTCTCTTTTTTGGTAAAAAATTTCTCTTGGTATCTCGTTTTATGTCACCGACTTATGTATATGTGATTTTATACTTTATCGCCTATATTTTTATCCTTCAACTAGGTTTAGACCTCCAATACACATATATTGCCGTTATTATCGTCAACTTTATCGTATATTTGTTCTCGGGCGTGCTGTTACGCTTTCTTTTTGGTGTTAAACGAGTAACTGATCCTGCTATAATCGACGTCGTGAATAAAGTTGGTGCGGAGTTGGGGGTAAAAGTTCGTGAAGTTGGGCTGGTTCAAGCCCCAATACTGAATGCTTTTGCCTATGGTCCTTGGTTCGATCAACGTATCGCTTTTATCACCGATGATCTGAGTGCATATAAGCCTGAAGAACTAAAAGGCATTATTGCACATGAATTGGCACATTTGAAGAAAAAACACACCCTTTGGCTTTTAGTTCTCACTGCCGTGGAACTGATTATCAAGTGGCTGTTAGGTGCACCCGCCACATTCGTCGATTTCGCCTTGCGAAAAAACACGGGATGGCAATTTTTTGATTTTTACATCTTAAACTTAGTTATTTTCATAATCTTGCTCATTTTCGTTCGTATTATGGAAGCACAAGCTGATCGTGTCACAATCGAATTAGGACTCGGCAAAAATTTGGCTTTTGCTTTATACCATTTAGAAGGATTTTATTATGGAATAGCTGGTGACTTAGGCTTAAATGCACAATTATTGACCGGGAGAAAACGCGAAAAAGACGAAAAAATTCGATTTTTAGGGGAAGCCGCCGAAACTTTATATCGTCATCTAATTGCAGCACCACGGCTCTCTTTAGCAATGAATTTAATTGTTTCACACCCTCCAACTGCATATCGTATCGCCGCAATCTTAAACCCTAAAAAAATAGGCATTTTTAAATTAGCTGTTTATCCACTCATTCTTATGCTCCCTAAAGTCCGAAACCGCTATTTAACTGAATTACAGCAACTAGAAAAAGAATTCGACCAGATGCTCACAGAAAAATTCTTGGCTGACGGATATTCGATTCAAGATTTTCTTAACGTTTCCTACGACATTGAATACTATCACTACCTTTTAGGCAAACATGTAATTGCACTACCACTCCGAAAAACAGAACACGCTCATATCGGCATCCTTGAAAAAATTGAACCCCAAAACTCCATTATCAACCCCATTTATTTTCATCTTAAAAATCCAGAAACGGGAGAAATTTCACAACTTCCCTATGGAAAATATAAATGGCTCTCTTTTAGCCCGAACGACACATACATACTCCTAGACAAAAACTTTTATCAGTTAGTCGATGTCAACATTAAAAAAGACGTCATAAAAGGCTTTAAATACAAAAGCCACAACGACAAAATCGTTGTCAAAAAATATCTGGGATTTTCACTCAGCGAATTAACAGATACCAACGCTAACTTATTTTTATACACCCACGGAACGTATATCCCCGTAACAATGGATGTACAACTAAAAGATGATTGGAAATCAACTAAAATTGAACTAAAACCACTTAATCCACAATATTTGACGAAAGACTTTCTTCCCGCAACCGTCAACACCGAAAAACTAAAATTATCCTATTATGGCAAAGATCTCATCCTCATAAAGGACAATTTCTTTTTCCATGGCAAAAATTTGAAAGCTGCTCTGGATGCTCTCCAACAGAAGAACATGGCAATTCAAATTTATACCAAAGATGATCCCGAGATTGGAATTCCTGGAACACTCATAAGTTTCGACAAAAAAGAAAACACACTCACCATTAATTGCGGCAACTTCAGCACAAAAACAATTTCACTCAAAAAAATAGATGCTTTTTTCCTCTTAAAACCCAATGTCTACCTTCTAGAACCAAAAAACGAAACCACTCTCGTAAGCACAAAGTTAAGCAAATTATTTGACCGTAAAAAAATCACCAAATCTATTCTCGCCCTCTTATAGAAAAAACACATATAAAAGGAAAAAAGCACTTTTCCTTCTAAATTAATTTTTTCTCACTAAAAAAAACCTTTTTAAAGCACGAAACCATAAACATTATAGAAGAAAAAAAGTAATTAATACGATAAACGAGGTAATAAAAATGAGCTATCAAGATGATCTAAATGCACTGCTATCTGCCGGGCTAGTTCAAATAGTTACAATTTTAGATCCACAAGGAAATATATATTGGACTAACCAGCCAGAATGGCAAATAAATGGACCAGCGCTACTGCAACAATGGTCTCAAAAACCACCATCTATAGAAATCGGGGGAATTAAGTTCAGCGTCATGAGAAACCGCTACCCCGAATATCTAGTAGCACGAAACGTCCAAGGCGGCGGTCTTGTCATCATTGCACAAGCTAAAAACGGCTATTTCTTCCTCACGTGGACAGATAGCAATGTCCAAGCCGACCCCATCTCCATACAAGCTGATGTCGCTAGAATGGCAGCTAAATTTGGATAAAAATTAAAAATTTTTTATAAAAAAGACTTTTCTTTTTTCAATTCTCTTTTGCTTTAATTATCTGTCATTGCATCTAAAAATAAGTGACATAATCAGCGAACTCACATCACAGTTTGAGAATGTCGTTGAGCTCTGGCGGAACACCCACAAATTTTTTGATGATTACATACGAGCGCACGGATCCATGAGCATCAACATACAGCACGCGAACATGGGGAGGATTATCCAATATACCATGCATATCAAGAAAGGTATCCATACCGGTCAACGTTGGTGTAATAGTCGCTGTTTTTAAGGAAAGATTAACTCTTTTTTTGCAGATCTCACATGGTTCTACATGTAATTGATTTAAACTGCTCATTTTTTACCCACCTTCAAAAAAAAAGAATATTTAATACTAAGTAGCTCATAGTTTGGTACTTTAAAAATCTTAGCAAATGCCATCTAAAAAAACCGCTGGAAGTTTTCGTTGTAAAAGGGATATAATGCTGCACTAAATGCATGACAAAAGGCATCTAACCGAGTAACTGCTTCTTTCGTAGCCAAGCCAAAAAATCCTATTTTTTCGCCAATATCTTCAATAAAAAACATCTTTTTCACTACCACCTCTAATTCGACATGCTCTTTCATTATTGGATCAATAATTTGCTGAGGAACCGGCAATGCGAAGGTTGCGGCTGCAGTCTTATAGGGACGTTTATTAGACACAATTACAATCCATGCTTGCAAATACCAAAACGAATTCACATAAAAAAGCCCACCTTCTATGCCAACACCAAAATCTGCTTCTTTAATCTGCTGCTTGGCACGATAAGCCCGATTAGTTGCCCCTTGAATCGTTTCTTCCATGCTTGTCGGCATATCGGAAACCCCGCTTTTCACTGCCACGGCCTTCACTATTATTTCTTCATTGGGAAAAAACTGCTGAAATGACAAAACTGTTGCTTTGTATTTAATTGGATTTTTTGAACCAAGTGCCACAATCATTTTCATCACGAAATATTTTTAAATTTTCACACACCAACTGAATTTGAGAGTAAATAAAAAACATAGTGGTGATAATTCCCATGACAAGCCAAAACCAGCATCGAGTTCACTTGTTTGTCCATGGTCGCGTGCAAGGCGTCTTTTTCCGAAAATATACAAGAGATACTGCTAGAAAACTGGGCATAAAAGGATGGGTACGGAACTTACCCGATGGACGTGTCGAAATCATCGCAGAAGGCACTAAAGAAGCACTAGAACAACTCATTTATTGGGCAAAAAATGAAGGCTCCCCACTTTCGCGGGTCACTCATGTTGACGTCCAATGGGAGCCACCAAAAAATGAATTTGACGACTTTTCAATCCGATATTGAGAATATACGTAGTTAACAGGAAAATTCCACCAATTCAGCAACTGCAATCTGATATGCCTCTCGGCGAACACCAACGGATGTCATTTTTATTGCCAAATTGTATGTGGCTATTGATTCCAAAAAAATCGCTGGTTGGTTCTCTAGAGATTCATCAATGGTTTCCATCGCCAAATCAGACTCAAGTTCAACTAAGACATCATTATTTGGCAGAAATTCAATTTTCACGCTTTCATCATTTGATATTTCAAACTGTTCCTCCGGTAAAACCGCTAAAGCTTCATATACATTTTCTTCCGTGCGAATAAACGCAATTGCAACCATATTTTCATTTATCAAGCCGATTAATGCTGGAAAACGGCACACATCTCCTTCTTTCACTTTTTTTTCTGACGACATTATAGCAGCACCAAAACAGACAGAATTCACTTCAAATGCGCGTGTATCACCCACAGAAAAATACAGCAAAATATCTGACAATGCAACTTCTATGGTAGTATATACACAATTCTCAAGTATTTGTGAGATAAACGTAACAAAAAAGTCATCTGCATTCTGATAATAAATATCTAACGGAACAGAAAGAATATCTGCCAAGTTTTCCGCACTAAGTGTATTTAACACAAAAAAAGTCGTTTGTGCATCGTCAAAATAACTGGGATCATAATAATTGTCTCCAAATATTCCATCATTTTTCACTTTTACTCAACCCTCTCTATAACGTCTAAATGAAAATAAAAGTGACCATTTATAAAG
>WAPZ01000852.1 GCA_015520535.1 Candidatus Heimdallarchaeota archaeon | reverse complement strand
CATCAGACTGGCCATCCTACTATTTCAGGATCTATAGTACGAAAAGAACTTAAAAAACATGGTACTAATAATAAAATTGAAAATATTTTATCAAAAGGTACACAAATTGTTGTTATTGATGATGTTATAACCTCCGGTAAATCTATATTAACAGCTTGCCAAGAATTTGAAAAAGCAGGATATGATATAGTTGGTGTTATTGCTCTTATAGATCGTGAACAAGGTGGCGCCGATAAAATTAAAGAAAAATATTCACATGTTGCTAGTATATTTCGTGCTAGTGATTTTGATATCAACCATAGTTGTAGGTAATAAAATGAAAATAAATCGAATTATTAATGAACAAGATGATAAAAAAGCTAGTCAATTGTTAAATGATCTAATGGCAGAATTTAAAAACATGAAAACATTTATGCCAGAAACTTATGATGAACTTGTTTTAAAGTTACCTAAAGAAGGTAAAGCATATAAAGCTATTGCACAAGATATGGTAAAAATTCTTAATCAAATGGAAAAGAAAGGAATGGTTTAAGGAATAATATCATATTTATAAACATAATCACTTCCATCACTTACAAAAAATCTTGAACCATCATCTTTAAAGAATAGTCCTATAGGACTTGTATTTCCACTTGCTGTTGTTGAAAAAGATTTAGATAATGCCATTGTACTTACATCCCATGCTGTAGCAAGTTCAAATAGGGTTTAAAATTATTTATTATTAATCAATAAGTTATATAAAGTTGACTTTTTATATAAATAGTTTTATAATTGTTTATAAATAAACATGTAAATGGTATTGAAACAATGAATAAAATCAAAACTACAATTAATAAAGCGAATGCAGTGGCTAATATTAAAGCCACAAAGCACGCAAGGGTTTTGATTGGAGAAGGTCACAGAGATTAAATAGACTAACTCAAAAGAAAGATAAATCAAAACCCAGTAAGCGAAAGCAAACTGGGTTTTTTTATGAAAAATGAAAACGGATATTATAGTAAGAGCAAGTGACTGAGATGTCCCCTCCCTATAATATGCAACTCACCCTAAGAGTAGTATCTTATGGTGCCAGGCACGAGGAATGAACCGTAAAGCCGGTCCCTCTGGAAAGGTAAAAGGAAAGCTCGATGTTTGTATTCGGTGCATAGTAACTGATGCAGGCTGGTTGGGATCGAGAGATGCTGAGACCGGAAGGAGGGGGTGCTCAGGTGTATTATATAAGTTCGAAAAAGTATATATCCACAAACAATAAGGGGGATGGGCTGGGGACCCGGAGGATCCTTGCAAGATCCTGGCCTGATCGGTTCGATTCCGATATCTTCCACCAAACAATAGCGCTATAGTTCAATTGGTAGAATAATAGACTCTTACTCTATAGATTCGGGTTCAAATCCACGATGGCGCTACCAAACAACGCTCGGTTAGCTGAGGGGATTAGCACTGCTTTTACAAGGCGGAGACGTTGGTTCGATTCCAACACTGAGCACCAAATTTAAAAATAGATGCCCTCGTAGCTCAATTGGCTAGAGCAAGGTCCTTTTAAGTCCGAGGTTGGAGGTTCGAATCCTCTCGGGGGTACCATGTTTAGGTAACCTTTGTTGTGAGTTCGATAAATACAACAAAGGAGATAAAATGAAAACAACAAAACAGAAACAGAACATTAAAAATGTAACAAGGTGGAGAATCAGAGCCAAACAAAAACTCGTAGATATTTGCGGAGGTGAGTGTGTTTTATGTGGGTACGACAAATGTATTCGTGCTTTGGAGTTTCATCACCTTGATAAAAAACAAAAAGAGTTTGGTATCAGTCAGCTCGGTCATACTTTATCGTTTAGTAGAGCCGTTGAAGAAATACAAAAGTGCATTATGGTTTGTGCCAATTGTCATCGTGAAATTCACGATGGCCTCGTTAATACTAGTGAAATAAAACCAACATTTAATGAGGATATTGCAAGTGTATATCTAAACGAGATTAATCTTAATCGAACCAAAAGAAGAAAACAAGACACATGTAGGTGTGGTGCATTAAAATATGCAGACCAACACTTCTGTTCAAAAAAGTGTGCTGGTTTAAATAGAAAGCCAACTAAGATAAAAATCACAGATGATCAACTTGTTCGCTTATATGAAAAATGCAAGAATTACGAAAAGGTTGGACGGCAATTTGGTGTTACAGGTGCCGCAATTAAACGTCGTCTAAGAAAAATGAAATTTTAATTCCCAGGTAGCTTAGTGGTAGTAGCGGCCGCCTGTTAAGTGATTGGTCGCCCGTTCGATTCGGACCTCGGGAGCCAAATTATGCTCCGAAAACTTTGAGAGGTGAAGCCCTTCTTGGTAAGAAGGTTGAAGGCAGTTCGAGTCTGCCTCGGAGCTCCAAACTATTGATGGAGAAAATTAATGAAACAAAAGAAAAAATTAATACGGTTAAAATTTCGTGAAGCAGTATTCAAGAGAGACAATTACAAATGCTGTTTTTGTAATGAAACGGAAATGCTTGATGCTCACCATATAACTGATCGATCTGAAATGCCAAATGGTGGATACGTAAAAGAAAATGGAATTACCGTATGTAAGATATGTCACATAGAGTGTGAGCAATATCACATATCAAATGGTAAAATCTGGGTCAAAGGAAAACACCCAGATGATTTGTATAAAATAATTGGTTCATCTAAAGAAAAAGCTATTAAAGCTTCGATTATTTAAGAAAACAATAATGATGGCATGTGCGCTATCCGGTAGGCGAGTTGATTGTTAATCAACTGTATGTGGGTTCGAGTCCCACCGTGCCAGCCAAATTATGCTTCAGAAACTTTGATGGTGAAGCCTTCTCTTGTAAGGAAGTGGAACGCGGTTCGAATCCGCGCTGGAGCTCCAAAAATATGTTTAAGGGGGTATATGTCAAGGGGACGAAAATGTCTGGCAGATATTTTGTGGTCGGTTCGATTCCGATTACCTCCACCAATTAATAATGCTCGATAGGCCGACGGGTGAGGCAACGCCCTTACAAGGCGTTCGTAGATGGTTCGACTCCATCATCGAGTACCAATCATATGTTGTTGCGCCTCCGAGACAAGTGTGAGGTTGATAGTTAGCGCTGACAATCAATGGTCAAGACAACAACATATTAATTTATAGCCCCTTAGTTCAATGGGAGAACACACCTCTGATAAAGGTGAAACGGTGGATCGTAACCACCAGGGGCTACCAACTCTTAAGCAATGCTCCCTTCGTCTAACTTGGCAAGACGACCGGCCGATTACCGGTAAATATTGGTTCAAATCCAGTAGGGAGTACCAATCAACAAAGGAAAAATGAAATGAGTATAGAATTTACACAAAAAGATTGTCCTGGAACATTGCATATGGTTTCTTCGCTTGAGGAAGTTAGACAAATTGCAAAAAAGTCAGATACTCAATTAAAAGAGGCGCTCAAGGGAGAATCTAAAATGAACATCAAAGATATCGTTAAAAATAATTCAGTATATTTTCTTTACTATCGTCAACAAACCATGTACTATGGTGTTACTGTTGGTGAGCAAAAAATGATGTTTCCTGTTCCTTTAGAAGACGTAATGGATGCAACCTTATTTGCAAAAGAAAAAGCTATTACATATATGCGATATATACGTAAAGCAATCAATGATGGAACTTATGTTCCTCAAAATTAATTAATCGCCTCCTTAGCTCAGCTGGCCAGAGCAGCTCGCTTGTAACGAGCAGGTCGTCCGTTCGAATCGGACAGGGGGCTCCAAACAATTCCGATGTGGCAGAATGGCATTGCAGCGCGCTGTTAACGCGCCGTCGAAAGACACTGGGGGTTCGAATCCCTCCGTCGGAGCCAAATTTGATTGAGAGAGCATTTATGATTGAAAAAAATAAACCAATTGTTTCTTTAACAAAAAAAGATTTTGTGGTTCAAACTTTCCGGGCTGGGGGTAAGGGAGGTCAAAAACAAAATAAAACTTCATCAGGAGTAAGAATAATTCATCCTGCTTCTGGAGCAAGAGGTGAATCAAGAGAGGAGCGTTCTCAACATCAAAATAAAAAAATAGCTTTTGAAAGATTGTGCAATTCGCATGTGTTTAAATGTTGGTTGCATCAAAAACACATAGAATTGTTAGAAGGTATGACCCTAGAAGAGAAAATAAAACAATCAATGTCGAAGGAAAATCTTTTGATTGAAATAAAAAATGAAGATGGAGAGTGGATTGAATTAATAGATGACTCTGATGATTATTAATATAGTCCCTTAGTTCAATGGTAGAATATCACTGTGACATGGTGAAGACGCAGGCTCGAATCCTGTAGGGACTACCAATTATTATAACCCAGCTTGATAGTGTTGTGTTATATCAGCTTGTGATAAAATACCTTTATATACTACCAATTCATCAACTAAACCATCAAATTTTCTTCCAACTTCAACATTTGCAATTGAAGATGTTTGCGATATTGTTCGTGTCCCTGTCGTATTGAGAGTTCCATTAATAAAAATATCAATGTTATTGTTAGTTAAAGTTCTATCAAAGGTAGCAACAACATGAACCCACGTATTAAGGGGCAATACGTTATTAGCTGTCACAGTTCCTCCATCAACGTCGAGTTGAATAGATCCAGGTCCATTTGGATAATTAGTACCATTAACAGCATTAAACTCGATTCCTAAATTAGAATTTGAGCCATTGTTTAAATCTAATATGCTTCGAGCTACGGATGGTTCAGTACGTAAAGATATCCATGCCTCTATTGATATTTGATCAAAATAACCTGCCGGAAATGTATATGAAGTATTGTTAGCAAACGTATTTGTTCCACCATTAAAATCAAGTGCTTGGTTAACCTTTCCTGTTATTTGTGTTATGCCGGTTGATGCTGTCAAATTTTTTGAATTTCCTGAAATATCGGGAGTAACGGAACTGGTAAAAGAATCCATTGGCCAATAGCTTTCCACAGTTGCTGATTGTGTACCTAAAATAACATCACTGTATACAGGGGCTTGTATTCTATATGGTGTATTTACAATTAATGCCATTAAATTT
>WAPZ01000851.1 GCA_015520535.1 Candidatus Heimdallarchaeota archaeon | reverse complement strand
TACTATTCCACGAACAACGATCATCAATATTGACTCCAATAAAGCAAAGCTCAAGACTGACATTGTTTTCAGAATAATACATAAAGATTGAGAGGTTCTCTAAAATATCATGGAAAAATGCAGTTTCATTAAATATAACCGAGTTATGTACATTGAAATAATATGAACATCGGTGGCTCTTAGAACAAAGTTGCGGTAATTGTAATTCACACAAAAGTGATTACTAAATTATTACTACGTTAACCGTAAATTAAAGAAGAATAAACCGTACCAAAATTATCCGCCACAACTTCCACCATCTTAACTTTAAGCAAAATATACACTCGTTACAAAGGCATACACCATACAATAAGCAAAAAAAATCACACTTAGAAACCAATTTGCATAGGTATCAGTGATTAATCAATTATACATAAGCACCACATGTTATATATCAATTAATTATTAAGATTTAAATGGAGAAAACCACGAAAAAGTATTAAAAAATCGTAATTTTATAATTTTGAGGCGATGGCGATGGTTGAAAGCAAATTATTAGTGCAGAATGTAAAGAAAAATTTAAATATATCACATAGCAGCGAAGACTTTGAAACCCACCTACTAAAAGCCATTGAAGAAATTAAAATGGCAAGTGAAAGCGCAAAGGTAACAGAACGAGACATTGTGATGGCAATTCTGAGGGAACTCAAACGTGAATCGCGGCCAATGAGAATGAAAACCAACCAAGAAAGTGATATGGAACGCATGCCCTATGCTTACTTCACGCGACTTTTAATGATTAAACATGGACATGAGTTCATCAAAGACCAGCTACCAGACTTTTTCAAGGAGAAAAGCGAACAACCCGAACCCAATCATGTAAAAGTGCATCACATTCTTGCTATTAAGCATCATCAAAAAGATGTTCCTTACTATGCATTAGCAAATGAAAATAAGGTGCTTGATGCACTGGTACATATGGGGTATGTGAAACGAGTGCCAAACAGCAAAAATCAACTAGCCGACGATCTGTATTTGACAAAAAAGGGAGAAGAAATTATTGAGGAGCTTCGCCAAGATCCAGCATACCTAAGACGTCTGTTCCAACGCGCAAGAAATAAGAATCTTCGTGATTTCTTATCTCATATATGGAATCGTCACATAGAGCCGACACCCGTTTCCCAAACTGCTTAAAGTGGTTAAGAAAAATCTCTTTTTCGTTTTGCCATTTTTCTTTTTTTTACTTCCATAAAGCGTGAATTTGATAGATATTAATATTTAATTTTTTTACATATGACTGTTGGCGAAGTAAAATTCCGCCACCTAAACATTCAAATATATCTTTTATGCTAGTAAATCTTGAAGCCTTTAGGACAATAAATAGGAGGCTAAACAGATAAATTTTAGCAAGTGAAAAAAAATGTTTTTACTGGCACAATGGGAAATTTTGCTCCAATCATTAAGTTTTTTGGCATTAGTGATTGGAATCTTAATTTTCGTCTTAACCTTGGTAGGTCTTGGTTTAGACATTGGATTTGACTTCGATATCGACGCAAACCCCGATACTGACCTTTTGGGATTAGGTGCACCGTTGTTACTGCTTGTCGGTACGTATACCTTGGGAATGGGACTTTTTGGTGTCGTGTTGTATTCGATTGAAATGGACAGCATTTTCCGCGCCATCATTGTCATTGGTGTTCCTATTCTCATGGTAGTTGCCGTGGCAATGGTATGGAAGCGGATTGCAAAGTCCGATCTCTTAGACATTCCAATTAATGAAATTCAAATCAACGATGAGGTGACATGTTTAACTGATGTGGATGAAAATGGCGGTTTAGTCCGAGTAGAACGCCGCACAACAGCGGGACCCATTAAAATGGCTGCAAAAACATATGGTGGCATTATTAAAAGCGGTACACGGGCATATATAATTGAAAAACTCGGCAACACCGTCATTATAGATAAATGGCCCGTGGCAACGAATAAAGCTCAAATCTTAACGAATAATAAAAATAACAAATAAAATAAAATAAAAGGTGAAATAGATGCCGTTTTTACAAGGAATTAATAATATATTCGCACCACAAATAATCACTTTAATAGCAGTGGTGATTGTCGCTCTAGTGGCATTATTAATCATCTTTTACCTTCGAGCATTCCAAAAGTTTAAGTCGAATGAATATGTCATCCATTTTCGTCGAGGGAAGGTCATTCGCTCCGGATCGGGTGGTAGTATCATCAAACTTCCAATATTTGATGAAGTGGTTGTCATTCCCACTACGGTTCAACAAACGCTCTTGGAAGCACGCGAACAAGTTGTTTCTTATGAATACCAAGACGTTGCAATCACTGCCTATATCTACTGGCGCGTTACTGACCCTGAAGTATCTTTTGCAAAAGTATCATGGGATCCTAGCGCACCAGACTATGTTGAAAAAGTTTTAAAGAATGCCACTGAATCAATTATTCGTACAACTTGTGCTAATATGCATATCGAACAAATTATTAGAGATCGATCAGAAATCATCAAGCGCGTCACTGCAGAATTACACCAGTTGGTGGGTGATTGGGGCGTCAGTGTAGAGTCGGTTGAAATTCGAGACGTCGAAGTATTAGACAGAAGCCTAAAAGAGAACTTAGAAGCAATCAAAAAGATCGAAGAGGCTAAAAAAGCAAAATTAAGCCAAGCACAGATGCAAGAAGAAACACGAACGCGTGATCTTCAAGTATTAGAAAAAACTGGTCTACAAGAGCAGGAAGTAAAACTGAAAATTGAAACCAGTGCAAAACAACGTGAAATTCAAGTGCAAAAACTGGAACAAGAACGCGCACTGATTGAAGCCGATACACGACGTAAACAAGTTCAAATCCAAGCAGAAGCCGAAAAATTCCGTCGAGTAAAGCAAGAAATCGAAGTTGAAGTTGAGAAAATGATCAAAGAAGCTGAAGCACGTAAGATTCAGCTAATGGCAGAAGCTGAAGGTGAAGCCGAAAAAATACGACAGAAATTGATTGCCGAGGCTGAAGGTATTCTCCAACAAGTCAAAGCACTTCAACAAGCCGACGAACGCTTTATCCAAATCAAAACATTGGAAGTCCTACCACAAATATTCTCTAATATCAAGGTAGATCAGATGATGCTTTTAGGTGAAGGACAGGACGCTTATAAAGCGATTGCCCAAATGGTGCTCCCATTCGTTCAAATCGCGCAGCAAATGGGTTATATCAAGCCAAAAAAAGAATCAAGTAAAAGTAAATAAGTCAAATTGTTGCTTGACCGATTGAATCTATAAAAATCACCACGAAAGATATGATTATACGAAAAGTGGTGAACAATCTCTTTCTTTTCTTTTTTCAACTATTTTTTTCAACAATTCGGTTAAAATGGTGGCGGTTGCACCCCAAATAACGTCATGATCATATTTATAATAATAGATAATCTTTTTTTCACCTTTCCACCAAATAGTTTCTGTTTGTGGTGGATATTGTTGCAGTAAACTGCGTAATGGAACCTCTAAAATTTTTTCAACTTCTTTTTCCTCAATAGTAAGATGAGTTATGTCCAACGCTTTCGTATAAATCCCGATAAAGGGCCAAACTTGATAATTTGAAGTCACGGTTCGATGCGGTGAAATACGACCAACTATTTGGATGTTCTCCGGTAATAACCCAATTTCTTCTTTGGTTTCACGCAATGCCGTGTGAAGTAATGTGGCATCACCTTCCTCCTTAGCCCCACCTGGAAAGGAAATCTGGCCCTTATGGTGATTTACTTGTTGAGAACGCTTAGTAAACAAGAGATACCATTCATTTTGCTTTCTATAAAAGAGAATTAAAACTGCAGCTTGTCGATAGTGTAAATCTTGTTCTGATGTAGCCACTTGCGGTGCTAAAGTCACTTTTTCAAGGCATTTTCTTAAGGATTTAGACATATTACGACCAGATCCGTTCTTTTGTCTTTTCTTCCAAAATCGCATTTCTTTATTTTTCTTTTAATTATCATTGATGCAGACATTATCATTTTTTTCTCACTACAAGGCCAATTTGGCTAATTTTCAGAAAATCACTATTAAATCTCAATCTATTGACAAGTAACTAAAAATTTGTCGTAATTGTAGGATTAAACACAAAAAAATATATTAAAATTGCATCTTAAGTGCGTGCTCCTAATAACAACGATATGGGTATCAATTTTTTTCAGAACTAAGTCAATTTCCACCTCAAATTGGCGGTTTCGTTAATATATTAAAGCACAAATTTCTGTTTTTAAATAGAGAATTTCCTTACACATTTTTTTAGACGAATGAATACCAGTGTGAACATCATGTTTTTGGATTGGAATTCCTTAAAAAAATCATTACCTGCACATAGAAAGCAAGATATTGACTTTTTGAATGAAACATTAAAAATGGAACGAAAATTTATTGCTGTGCATCATGAGTGTGCTGATGGTTTGACCGCAGGTGCCGCCATTCTCTCACATTATCGTGCAACACAGGAAGAAGAAAATGTTTTAGTTCTTCCGATTGATTACGGGTTACTTAAAAATCAAGAAGTACTAAGAGAATTACAAAAAATTGAATGGCATGGAATTGTAGATCTGGAACCCTTCAGCAAAAAAGTCGGAGAATTTTATATTGATCATCACCTATCAAGTATATCCAAACTAAAACAATTTAAACGAATTTATTTTGATGCCGAAGCACCAAGCGGTGCGTTTTTAGTGGAAAAATCCGGATGGTTTAAAATAAATGAAAAAATAAAGCCTTTAATCCAATTGACTACCATTACTGATACTGCAGGTTTTAAATTACCCCCACCAACAGAAAACTTTGAATTTAAATCAAATTTGGATGAACAAGTGCTGGCGTGGGCACTTGCTGATCTTACTCCCAAATTTGACACCATCACCGATGCGATACACATACTGATGCGTTTAGCTGAAAACGGTATCGAAGCACTCAAAGAAGAAGACTTAACGAAAATCATTAATACAAATCGAAGTGTACGGAGAAAAGCACTAGAAATTGCCCGTTCTCTGGAACCAAAAGAATTTGTAGCTGTCATTAACGACATTCAATCGAATGATGTCCCCTTAAAACCCATACTTTATGATCTTCTCGAGCGTGGCAGCAAAGTAGCCGTAGCCTTGACGGTTGACAATAAACTGGTTAAAATTAGTTTCCGAGTCAACCGACACCTACCACCAGAATTAAAAGAGAAATATCGAGTAGACTTGTTGGCAAAAAAACTCAATGGCGGAGGACATATGGCAGCTAGTGGCGCCGCAGCATCGACAATCGAAGAAGCCTTGGATGTAATACTTCCATGGGTTAAAGAAAAGCACTTATCATACGAAATTTATGATATTCGTAGAAATGTTAGTTAAATGGAAAACATGTTCATTTAGGCAGCAATAAGTCGGAATAGGAATATTCAACCCGATTTTCTAAGGGCAGTCCCATAATTTCAACCAATTCTTCCAAACGCTTCTTTAATGCAGTATATTCAACTGGCAGATCTCCCATAACTTCAATTTCGACGAAAAAGCCTAATGAAGGCACAGAATCCAAATGAAATTTTACATTCTCTAAAAAATAAATTTCACGCGTTTTTTCTACTACAACTAATGTTTCTAAGGATTGAAAAAGCATAGTTTTGAGCGATTCAGGTGGATTTCTAAAAAGAATAATTTCACTCTTTTTTGGATAACTCTGATCGGTTCGATTGTAGT
>WAPZ01000850.1 GCA_015520535.1 Candidatus Heimdallarchaeota archaeon | reverse complement strand
ATGTAATTGTTTGTATACTGGTGTAGCTTCTTCTAACTCTTTTATAGTGGCAATTTGCTCTAAAAACATATTTTTTAATTCTTTTACAAAATGTTCTACCGTGTCTTCCATTATGATCGGCATACCATCCATAAAGCCCGCTTAAAAAACTTTATGCCAAATTAATGTCAATTAAAAGATACTTTTTTTCACTGTAAATTAACGTAAGAGGGTTTAAAATGAGTGATAATTTATCCAAAAACAAACTAAAAGATAAAATCTGTCTGATAACCGGTGCAACCTCGGGTATTGGAAAATCCACCGCCAAAAAATTAGCTACAATGGGAGCAACTATCGTGTTTATAAGTAGAAGTGAAGCTCGCGGAGAAAAAACCCAACAAGAATTAATTAAGAAAACAAAAAATCCGAATATTACCTACATTGTCGCAGATCTCGCATCACTCACACAAGTTGCACATGCGGCAAAAGAATTCAAAAATACCTATCCCTATCTCAATTGTCTTATTAATAATGCCGGTGTGTATCTTCATAAACGCCAGTTCAGTGCGGACGGCATCGAAATGACGTTTGCTGTCAATCATTTATCACATTTCTTGCTGACCAATCTTTTATTGGATAAACTCAAGGAAGGTGCACCATCACGGATAATCAACGTTTCTTCAGCCGCACATGTAGATGCAAAACTAGATCTCACTGATTTAAACTACGAAAAACGAAAATATCAAGGTTTTGCTGCCTACAAAGCCTCTAAACTAGCAAACATATTATTCACCTACAAACTGGCTAAAATGTTGAAAGGAACAAAAATTACTGCCAATGCTGTTCATCCGGGTGTGGTTAGAACAAATATTGCACGACAAAGAAAAATAGTTGGTTTGATCTGGAAAGTAATGCCTTTTTTCATTAGCCCGGACAAAGGGGCTGAAACTACCGTTTATGTTGCCACTCATCCAGAACTAGAAAATGTCACCGGAAAATACTTCGTCAATAAAAAAATAACACCATCTTCATCTCTTTCATACAACGAAACCCTTCAAAATGAACTGTGGACAATCAGTGAAAAAATGACAAAGATATTTTTTAAATCTTATTAATACCTCTATTTTTATTCTATTTCACTCCAGAATAAATTATATCATACAGTCCTCTTTTTCCCCAATAACACAGTATTATCAGCATACCCGCAACTTCCGTTCCCAAAAGTTAACGGTTAACTGTAGTTATCTTTTACACAAGTGAATGGAAAGGCATTTAAATTCTAGTTAGATAACCTAACTGACACGGTCACACGCCACTTTACATACGTAATTTAAAGCCTTTAGGTGGACCTAAGGGAAAAGTAACAATTAAGTGGTGAAAAATGATAAATAATCTGAAGAGAAAGGCGAATTTTCGGATTTTATCCGCACTACTTTCGGTGCTTTTTTTGGTCATACTTTTTCTGGGCATTGTAAGTCAAGGAGCAATCGGAATTTCTCAATTTTCCACCCAAATATCAAGCAATGCAAATGATCTTGGGAAAATAACTAACAAATCCATCACAAATAAACCATTCAATTACAAAAAGTCAACCACTACTGTCAAAGCTAGTTATACAGCCACTGGTACTATTAACATCCAAAGTGATAACGATTTTCAGCTACAAGCTGCAGCAAATAACTGGACTGGTGACGGAAGCGCGGCTAATCCTTATATCATAGAAAACATTGAAATTGATGGCTCTTTTATTACAATGCCCGATGACTATAAAGATCATGGACTTATTACTATCAACAACACACGAGTCTACTTCATCATAAGAAATAGTTTCTTACATGACTTCTATTTCTACCGTGCCGCTGGAATTTTGTTGGAAAACGTCTCAAACGGCAAAATTGAAAATACGATTATAACCAATAACAACAACACTTATGGTACGGGCATTCGGACGTTTAACGCTACAGACATTACCATCTTTAATAACACCATTTATAATAATGGCGAATCTGGAATCGATATCCAAAGCTATAGTGACTATGTCACCATAGACAACAACACCATTTATGATAATGGTATAGGCATTCAAGTCGGTGGTTTTAGTACTAGAATAACGATTTCAAATAACTTCATTCATAACACAACATATTCATATGGTATTGCACTCTTTACCACCACCAATAACACCGTGGAGAATAACGTCGTTAAAAACGCATACCTAGATGGAATCACGCTTGACAATGCAAATGAGACAAACCTCTTTAATAACTACATTTCTGGAAGTGGCTTCACAAGCGGCGGACGCTACTCCGGTATATGGATTCGCTACGCCTCATATAATGTCATCAAAGGTAATTTTGTCTATAATAACAGCGGTTATGGTGCCCTCCTTCAAAGTGTCGACCACCACCTCTTAGAAGCTAACACTTTTTATACCAATGGAGTTTCTGGTATACAAGTTGGTACAGGCTCCTTATATGCCACAAATCCCCCATCTACATGGACAAATATTACTGGAAATGTTTTTGCGGCTAACCCCGGCGCTGCCGTGGAAGTTTTTTATGCTGAAAACACGACCGTAATGAAAAATAACTTCATTCAAAATAACATGGGGAAAGATTCTCAGCTTTACGGAGATTATTCTACTAATCCTCTTTTAAACATGAGCGAAAACTACTGGGATGACTGGCTTTCGCCAGATGCTAATAATGATGGATACGTAGACAATCCTTATTATGGCATGAGTTATATGGGGAAAGACACAAACCTTATCGACCCAATGCCCGTTACTACTCCGTATAACATCTCTATTGTTGACCACTTCTTCTTACCACCACATATACTTTATCCCAACATCAGTACTCTTGTTGGCACCATTTCAGTCGAATGGCGACCAGCGTTTGACTCTATGTATGATCCAATCACGTACAACTTGTATATTTCCAACGATGACGGCGTCACATGGTCAACGGTTGCCACGGGAATCACAAATCTTTCCTACAATCTTGACACCACACTCTATCCCAACGGAACGATGTACAGCCTTAAAGTCAACGCGACTGATGGCAAAGGCTTTTCCGGAGAATCTATCTCCGCCACATTCTCAATTGACAATCCATCCAGCGGTGGTGGCGGTGGCGGTAGCACAAGCCACACACTTACCATGCCGACCATCACGTTTCCCACTGCTGGTATCACGGTCAATGAAACCATCACCGTAACATGGAATGCCAGCACCGATTCACTCGGCCATACCGTGTATTACACGCTCTACTTATCTAATGACGGTGGCAACACATGGGACTACCTCGCCTTTAATATCACCAGCACCTCGTTTGTATGGAACACCACAGAATATCCCAATGGAAATCAATATATCCTAAAACTTTATGCTGAAGACGGATTTGGTCTCAATGTGACGTATTATATGTCTGGCACCTTCACAATCTCTAATATCATCCATGAACTCACACCCATAAACTTCTTATTCCCAATCGGCGGTGAAACTCTTAATGGCACAATAACCGTCGAATGGGAAAACAGCAGCGATTCACTTGGGCATACGGTTTACTATTCCTTATATCACTCCCCCGATAACGGCGTCACATGGAATTTACTTGCCACCAACCTCACCTCCACGACTTATGTCTGGAATACCACCACCGTCCCCGACGGCACTCAAAACCTTTTAAAAGTCGAAGCTTATGATGAATACGGCCTTAAAGTTACCGCTGTTACCCCGCAAACCTTTATTATTAATAACACGCAGAGTGGAAGCACGCAAACACCTACACACACGCTTTCTCAAAGCGTTATCATCTACCCACAAGGTGGAGACATCCTCAATGGCACGGTAACCGTTGTATGGAATGCCAGTTCCGATTCACTTGGCCATTCTGTGGTTTATTCATTATACTACACTGCTGACGACGGTGCCACATGGTACCCCTTAATTGAAAACTCCACAAGCACCACCTATAATTGGGATACCACAACTGTCCCCGATGGAACGTATAGATTGAAACTCCTCGTGCAATGTTCTCAAGGACTCAAACTCGAAGTTTTAAGCGATAGCTTTACCATTTCCAATGGTAACAATGGCAGCAAAACAACAACGTCGCCACCAGCAACAATCGCACCAATAACAAATAATACCAGCGCTACGGATACAAAAAACGCCACTGATACTACGTCACCGGCGGATACCGGATCTGAACCCGTCACCGTGCAAACTCCTTTCGGCTCACTTCCGCTGATTATC
>WAPZ01000849.1 GCA_015520535.1 Candidatus Heimdallarchaeota archaeon | reverse complement strand
TGCTTCAGGTGTTGATTCATTAAGAATAATTGTAAAATACATTGAAAGTTGGTCTTTCTCCCCTTCTTCAAAAGATTTCTTTACTATCTCACAATCGTCCCAGCTTACTGTATATTGTTCTCTCGGATCCTTGTTTTTATCGATCAAATTCATTCTTGCCAATTCACTATCGAGTAATAACAAAGCCGCGGCTCGTGGATTAACCAGTGTTGATAATATAGCTTGAGTCATTAAATTATAATATTTTTTCCTTTCGCTAAATAATTTCTTCAACGAATCAATTAATTCTTCCTCTGTCAAATCAAGATCAGGATTATCTTTGTTATCACTCATCGTCAATCCCTCCGGCAACTTTTGCTACACGTCTTGCTTGTGATGATAAACCTTCAGTCAAATCTTCTTTTTCTCCATCCTGTAACATTGCTTCGAGATAAACGTCTTGTTTCTCTTCACATGCTTTAATAATCTCATCAGCATATTTTTCAATATTTTTTGCTTGGAATTTTTGGTTTTTGAATGTGTACCAAGCTCCAGATTGATTAACGACGCCAAGTTCTTTTGCTACCTCAAGTAAACCACTATAAGGATTCATTCCTTTGTCGTACGGGACTTCGATTGTTACACTTTGATAAGGTTTTGTGAATCTTGTTTTGTATCCTTCACATTTCATTTTGATCCCTTCGATGTTCATTCCGTCACGAAGCTTGAGTTTTGTAAGTAGAATAATTTGTGAAGGCGAATAACGAATCGCGTCAGAAATAATCCACGTTCCTTCGCCGTTTAACATATCTTGATTTTTGTAAACCTGAGCTGTTGCAACTACAGCTACATTTAATGTTTTAATATCTTGTGTAATTGACCTTAACAGCGCTTTTAGCTGTTTGTTCCGCTGTCCCTGGTCACCCTTTTGAACACCTTTTTCATAATTTTCTAATTCACTATCTGTTAATAGCATGCTTAACGAATCAATACAAATCAGAATCTGTGGAGCATTTGCACTTTCGCCATATTCGTTTTTATATGCTTTAAGAAAAGCTGAAATTACTTTTTGTGCTTGGGAAATTGTTATCACAGAAACATATGTATATTTTTCTTCCGTGTCTACACCTATTGCTTTCATAAACTCGTTGTCTAAAGCGTTTTCGCTATCAACAACAAGAACATAAGCTCCTGCTTTTTGAGCTTCACGGACAACATTACCAACAAGGAATGATTTACCACTTGAAGACGGACCTGCAAATAATGTTATTCTACCTTGAGGAATTCCCTTATAAAACGAACCTGAAATAATTTTGTTTAACACATAATTACCTGTGTGATACCAATAACGAGGAGGTTCGGATGAGCGGGAAATTCCGCTCATCCGAGATAGCTCTTTGTTGAATTGTTCAATGAATTTCATAACTTACCTCCTGTTAGTCCTTCTTACGACGTGCACGAATTTTTGCTAGAATTGCTTCTGCATCTAGCTCATCGTCATCGTCTTCGTCGTCTACTGACTGATTTACAACCTCCTCGTCATCGTCTTCGTCATCTACGACTGGTTCCGTCTTCTTCTTTCGCGGACGAACAACATCCTCGACTTCTACAGGTTCGTCGTTTTCGTCTTCGTCCTCGTCATCGACAGGAACACCCATGATTACGGCGTTTACGAACTTCTCCATTTCTTCAACATCGGGCATTTCGGGAATTAGTTCTCTCAGCTCAATCATTGAGCTTGTTGCAACAGCAATCTCGTCGTCTGATAATGCTCTTTGCTTCGAAGCAAAACGACTACCAACATTATATGAGTCATACTTTCCTTGTTTTGTCTTCTTAATGAAGAAGTCATAACCTTCTTCAAAATCAAACGGAACGCTTTCGAGATCGCCGCTTTCAATTTCCTCGTTAATCACCTTATAAATCTGTGATCTTAGAGGTAAAACACACACGGTCCCTTCGTAAACCGTTTCTTCGTCTTCATGTTCAATCGGATCTTTAACAATAATCGCTTGTGTTAAATATTCACGACGTCTCCAAAACTTTCGGCCGTTCTCTTCATCGCCTTTTTTATAATAACTGTTTGAAACGGCACAGACAGGACAGTCCTCATCATAATTTCTAAGACATGGAAAAAGTCGTGACTTGTCACCTACGGTTAAGAAATGATAATCATACGGAAGAATAAACATGAACGGGTTGTCTTCGTTCTTATCAGGCAAGAATCTCACAACAGCTCTTGAATCTACTGGAATATTCCAGAATGGATAAACTTCTAGTTTGTCAGTTCCATATCTTCTGAAATTTCCACGGTTTGCTGTGGTGTTAGCGTTACGAAAAGCAGCACGAAGTTTTTCTAAAGATACAGTCATAGTACACCTCCTTAAGTCTCGTGGCCAAAAACGTGGGCTCTGACGACAACTTATCGTTGTCAAGGTTATTTATAACACCCGATTTAGGTGATCTTAGATTATGTTATAAACAAGGAGAGAATCATAATTAGTAACATTACCTGCATCAGACGGCGAGAATCGTATCAATCCTGAGGATTCGAGAATCGAAACTTCACCGGCAGCTAAAGGTGTATCATAATCATTAACAAGTATTGTTGTCGGTGTTACACCATTAATATCAACATTTGTTTCATCAGCAACAATCATACGAATGTCTGATATAGGTGGCGTTAGATTTACAGAAACAAAATGGTCAGTTAACTGCACGTTTTCTATAGGAGCAACATATACGTAATTAGTTTTTAGTATGCCAACCTGATACTTGAATTCAATATTCTTTGAACCGGTAGAATTTAATGTGCTAGTGTAAACTACAACGTTGTTTATAAGATAAGTAATGAGCGTACCAGTACGTTTTATACCAATAGATACAGGGTTGAGCGAATCTATACTAAAACTGTTCTCAAATATGAGAGGATCGTGATTTTGTTGATATACAAGAGTGCCTCCGTTTTCGTATATTTTGAAATCTGTGCTTGTTATTTCAATCCCGTGTTCAACTGTTGTCGTTGACACAGGATTACCT
>WAPZ01000848.1 GCA_015520535.1 Candidatus Heimdallarchaeota archaeon | reverse complement strand
TTACATCCGAGAATTTAAATTGAACAGATCTTTGAGCGCGTTTCATTGAAAAATGCCATTTAGTTATTTTTTCTTATCGTCATCGCTATCTATATCGATTTTTTTTGCAATTTTTTTGGCTCGCATACGTTGTTCATAAATCATTTTATTAATGACGGTTTGAGAAGTATATGCCGCTTCTACTTCTGCTGTTGAGACGTCACTTAAAAGTTTTTTGTCAGATTCCGAAACCTCAACACCTTTTTCTGCAGCAAAGCTCACACCTTCTTGTTCGTGACGTTTATCTCTTGTTTCCGCACGTTGAAGGTAGAAATGTGATATCATGTGATAAATAATGCCATTCCCTTCTTCAAACCGTATAAGAACGGGATCTTCGTCATATTTCTCTTTCAGTTCCTTACTTTTAATCAAAACTTGCACTTTTTCGGCATTCAAAATTTCAATGGGATAAGAACTGGCTTCCAACCACCATACGGGCTCATCCGTTTCATCAATGAATTTAGAAAAAAATTCATCCTTGTCGAGGAGAAATTCGACACGAACTACGTCGTCTTTTGTTGGATGCTCATTATAGCGTACTATATTAGGAAAAATGTTCTCCAAGACATTTTTCAGCGCCCAATCAGTTGTAATTAACATTCCCCCGGAATGCACGAAAGAATGTAATTTTCGTAAGCCTTCAGCTGGAATATGACCCGGACAGTTGACAAAAACTAACTTTTCTGGCGTTAAATCGAGATGTTGAACTTGATAAGGATCCACTAACAGATATTTCATGCCCATGACGTCGAAATAACGTTCAATAAAGTCGTATGTGCCTCTTACAACAATTAAATCGTTTTCTTTACTACTTTCAAACAAAATTTTTCTTTCTTCTTCCGACAGACTTTTTTCTGCGACTTTTTTGAAAAGCGTTACGCTACCTTCGTAGGCCTTTTGCATCTGTTGCATATTATTCATATTCTTATTAACGTTTGGAGCATTTTGTATCGGTTCATTAACGTTCAACGGCATTTGTTGAATTTCATTCAAATTAAGTTTTTGTTGTATGATTTCTTTTTCTTTTTTTTCTTCTCCTTCATTCGCATTTTTATCTTCCAAGAAAAATCACCCAAATTAAAATTTAATTCAGCCCATTTCATTTTGGAGGATGGGAAACCAAAGTTCATCCTCCTTTTGAACACATTTTCCTTCTTTCTTTAAGCGATTTATAATAAGAGTTATCTTGTCTAGTTTCCAATTTAGCTCATTTTTGATAATATCAAATGTTAATGGTTGCTGTGTTTTCTCGTATTTTGCAGCTAAAAGGATTAAATTTCTTATGTCTTGAGAAAGTTCGATGGGTTCAAATATCCACCGATTTTCGTTGCCAGCGGCATGACTAATTATGCTGTTTTCTTCCAATAATTTGAGAGCTGAATTGATGTCTTCGACTGTGCACTGCCACCACGGACGATGGCTTAAAAAAGCATTCGCCAATTCTTGAAGTGTCGGATATGTACCGTACGCACGTTGGTAGGCTAGACCAAAATCGAGAATTTCAGCCGCTAACCGCTGATAAAATTTCTTTTTACCTCTAAAACGCGGTTTTTCATAGGCACTTTCTGGTAATAAGCTTGGTGCATAACCCAGTTGTACTTTCGTGCTCATGATTCTATTTTTAAGCCAATCCGGAAGAGAAGTCGTTTCTTTTTCTAATTTCTTTAATCCTTTTTGAAGAATTTTTTTGCTTTCTTTATGTGCGGCATCAATTTCGTTATGTAATTGCAATCCTCGTTTTTTATATAGTTTTTTTAGTTCATCGTCGCTCATTATTCATCATGTAGAAAAAAGCGAACCCTTCTTATAAAGATAATTAAATTGGAAAAAAATTGCGGTTAAAAATGATTCAAAGAATAATAGGAAACAACCTGTCCCTTTTTTAAAGTAATTTCACCTTCCGGAAGAATTAAAATACCGTCTGCAACGGAAAACGTCTGTAACGGTTGATTTTCTTCAAGAAGAGGACATAATTCTTGCCCACATTGTTTTAACAAGAACAACTGAGCTTCATTAGTTGTTTTGACAATATCTTGCTGTAACATTCCCGCACACATAAAACTCTCGGTATCTATGTGATAGTACGAGGCAATGATTCTGACTAGAACCGCATGCAACGCACCACAACAAATTAAAGGATTTCCAGGAAAACTTAGGATATAATGATTCTTATTCACTTGTGTAAAAAAGATATTAAGGAAGGGGTTAAATTCGATTCCATGAAAAAGCACGTCACCAATTTCAGGCAAGACTTGTGGGAGAAAGTCAAATTCGCTATTTCCAGTGCCACCTGTAGTGACTAAAAGATCTACTTGCTTACTCAGTGTTGGTAACATTTCTTTTAATAAATCGGGATCATCTTCAGCAATTCCAAAATAATGGGGTTCCCCGTGGAAAAATTCAACAAATTTTTCGATTGTTGGACCATTAGTATCATAATTAAACAGCTGGCCATTTACATCGCTAAGGATACGCGAAGAACTAGCGTTTGACAGCGAATTGTCCCCTGAAAGTGGTGTGAGTTCTGTACCAATACTTAAAATGCCAATTTTGATCGGTTTTACAACTTTAATTTTATTTTTTCTGAAATAACGCAACAAATATAATTTTTCTGGTGATAAAAATGCATTTTTTCGCAAAATTACTTGACCGGGGGTAAATTCTTCCCCCACATCTAAGAAACCTTTATCACTTAATATATGCGGAGGGACATTAGAAATGTGAACGACTTGTGTATTATCTTCGGTTTTAATTTCACATAATTCGAATGGAATGACAATCGCCGTCGAAAGGGGAAGAAAAGC
>WAPZ01000847.1 GCA_015520535.1 Candidatus Heimdallarchaeota archaeon | reverse complement strand
CTATTAATATGATTTCTAATATTTCTATCAAAAAAAACACATTAAATAAATTTTTGGGTTCATTGCCATTTAATTCAACTAAAAACATGATTAAGTTTTTTTAGCTGGCTAGGATTTCGCCGACCATGGTTTCATGTCCAAAACCACAATAATGAAAGCATTTGATTGTATATCTGCCTTTTTCGGTAATTTTAAGTGTGATAGTGTTGTATTTGCCGGGAATGGCGTCGACCTTTATATTTAGGTCTGGAACGGAAAAGCCGTGTTCGACGTCAATGCTAGTGATATTTAGCAAATACGTCTTACCGACCTCTACATACATATTATATGTAGTATTGTAAAAAGTGGAATCACCAACTTGTACCGGTTTTTCATATTTGAATGTCCACTCAAATTGTTTTGCAATCACATCAATCCTTTCGTCATAAATTAGCGGTTTATTTGCCGAATTGGTTTCAGAAATTAACATTATTATACCAAAAAACGCAATTCCTACGGTAAGAAGTGCAGAAATTGCAATTAAAAGGGTTTTATTACCTATTTGTGTCATTTTCACCAAATAACAATTTTAATTATGAATTTAAATATTATTTTTATAAAGTTGCGAGCTGCCACTTCTCGTTAAACGCACCATTTCCGTTTTTTTTCCAAATAAAGCCTACAGAAAGTGAAGTTCTCATTATTGAGAATGAAACACTGAGGTACGTATTTTAATATATCAGAAAATGTTGTATTAAAAAAGAATTCATCAAAAAAAACAAAGTGAATAAAAAATGCATACCTAAAAAAACTTACGAAAATAATGGTGAAAGAAATGCCGACAAAGTTGGTAATGATAATAGATCTCGCAAAATGTATGAATTGTAGAGCATGTACAGTGGCATGCCAGCAAGAAAATTCGCTACCATTGGACGGACGCGAGTGGAACACTGTAATCCAGTATGAGATCGAAGGCGAAGGTACAGAATTAAAGACCTTTACCCTTCCGCGCCCATGCATGCACTGTGATGAACCGCCGTGTGCAGAGGTATGCCCAACTCAAGCAACATGGAAAGACAAAAGGAATGGCATAGTTCATGTCAATTACGACCGTTGCATTGGTTGCCGCTATTGTATGGTTGCTTGTCCTTATGACGTGCGTGTATTCAATTGGGGTAATAATGAACCGAAACTATACGATAACCCCTTAGTACCCGTGCGACCACGCGGTGTGGTTGAAAAATGTACATTTTGTGCCCATAAAACGATTGATCCCGTAACGGGAGAAGCCACGGGAGTATTGCCTTCATGTGTCGAAACTTGTGTAGGTGGGGCGCGATATTTCGGCAACCTTTATGGTGACAGCGAAAATGACAAAAAAGTCAGAGAAATTCTTAACACACGCCCAGATATTTTCCGCTTAAAAGAAGATTTGAGAACAAAACCGTCGGTATATTATTTACCTCCAAAATAAGGTGATTAAAAATGGCTATGGCAGTAATTGACCACATAAAAGATAATAAAGCCTATTGGGCCGGATTAGCCTTCTGGGCATTTTTGATGTTGCTCTCAGTTTTTGGAATAGTGACCCTCATTCAACAAGGTCTTAGTGCGACTGGTATGTGGGACCGCGTTCCAATGGGAATATGGTTGACATTTTACATCTTTTTTACGGGGCTTTCAGCCGGATCTTTTGTAGTCTCAACGCTTTATATTGTCTTTGGAATTAAGAGATATAAAGCGGTTGCACGGCGTGCCGTGATTTTAGCCTTGATTTTCCTAGTGAATGCACCTATCTTTCTACTATTCGACTTAGGTAGAATAGACCGTTTCTTAAATGTATACCTCTACTGGAATCCCACATCACCATTAGCATGGGGAGCTCGTCTACTTTTACTCTATCCGGCGGTTTTACTAGTAGAGCTTTGGACAATGTCGATGCCAGATATAGTAGAACTTGCAAAAGAGAGTAAAGGATGGAAGCAAACCTTTTACAAAATTTTAGCATTGGGAAAAACCGAATTAACAGAAAAACAGAAAAAATTGTTTGAAAATCTTACCTATTGGCTTGGAATAATCGGAATTCCGGTGGCTTTTGCTACACATGGTTATACCGGCTTTTTGCTATCTGTTATAAAGGCGTATCCTGTATGGAGCACCCCCATGATGCCACCACTATTTATCACCTCAGCAATGGTATCAGGAGCTGCCGCGCTGGCAATAACAGTAATGATTACGGACTGGACGACCAAATCACCCGATACCTTACCTCCACATGATTACAGCAGTTTACTGGCCGCATTTTTAGCTATAGACTTTGGATTATTGCTCACTGAAGTAATTACGGTGTTTATCTCTCATGAAGAGGCTGAAATAGCAGGTTGGGAAGTGTTGTTCACTGGTCAGCTTGCAATTTCATTCTGGGTATTTGAAATCCTAATTGGCGTTCTCATCCCAGGTATTATTGTCTTCACGCCACAGTTGAAAGGCAAAAAACCTTTAGTTATACTGGCATCACTTGGAATTGTGATTGGAGTCTTGGCAAAACGTATAAATTTGATTATAGGTGGACAATTTTATCCAAAAATGGTGCCAACGCAAATTAACTACGCTCCAACAATTACAGAATATCTAATTTTGCTTGGAGGAATTGCAGCCGTCAACTTCATGTTCATGGTCATTTGGGGACTTTTACCTGCCGAAAAAACACAAATTGCAGTAGAATCAACGTCAGAAAGTACTCCAGCATAAAAAAGAAAAATTTCACAAGGAGGATAAAAAAAGATGAGTCAAACAACCCAAATAAAAAATGGTAATTTTACGGTAGATAAAAGAAAACGTCGCTTTTTAAAATTAATGGGAGCTGCAGGTGCCGGCTTTGCCCTATCAATGTTTACTCCATTTTCTCCGTTTTCATTAAAAAATGCTGTTAAAAACGCGTTAAGTCAAGAAAGTTCGAAAAAATTTGCTATCAAACGTACGGTTTGTCTTCAATGTCACTCGGCATGCGGAGTTCAGGTCACGGTAGCGGATTATGGAACAGATTTTGAAACCGCCATAAAAATTGAAGGAAATCCCTATCATCCAAACACTGGGTTAAAAAACATTGAATACGAAACGGATCCAAATACATTAGTTCGATCATCAGATGGTTATCCAATTAAATCGGGCAAAATATGTGCAAAAGGGCGTGCTGGAATTCAATATCTCTATTATCCATATCGTATAAAACATCCGCTTAAAAGAGTTGGACCGCGTGGTTCCGGAAAATGGAAAGTAATTTCATGGGATGAAGCGTTAGATGAAATCTGTGGAATTAAACAAGGTCAACTACCATCTCCAGATGGTACAAGTACATACACGTTCGATGGGTTAAAACAAATCCGCGATTCTAATCCAAATCAATTTGTGTTTATGATTGGACGTGCCGAACACGGTCGAAAAGAATTAACTGACCGATTATGGAAAGATGCCTTCGGCACAAAAAATCACAGAAATGACCACACCAGTATCTGTGAATTAAGTCATCACATAGCGTGGAAACTGAGTTTTGGTGGAAAAAGTCACATTGGAACCGATATCATGAGTGCTGAATTCATAATCTGGTTTGGCACCTCTCCATTAGAAGCAAACTTTCCCATGATTTCATTGGCAAATAGACTGATGGAAGCCAAACATTCGCGCGATAATCCACTTAAGATGGTAGTTGTCGACCCACGTTATTCACGTTCAGCTGCCAAAGCAGATAAATGGGTTCCCGTACGACCGGGAGCTGATGGCGCATTAGCTGCTGGAATGATAGCATGGATGTTAGAAAACGGCTGGTATGACAAGAATTTCTTAAAAAATGCTAATGTTGCAACCGCTGAAAACTCGACTCCAAAAGAATTCTCTTGCACAGATGCCACCCATCTAGTAATTGTGGATCCAACGCACGCTAATTATTTGAAAAAAGCAACTGACAATGATTTAGGCCTTGGAACCACAGGAAATAATGTAATATTAAAAAATGGAACACCTACTGTATTCAGTGACTCTGATACTGATGCAATCGGAGATTTAGATGAAAATAATCTTTTGGATCTAGACAATAACTATGAGACCACACCTATTAACGTAAACGGTGTATTATGCAAAACTGTATTCCAACTCCTTAAAGAAGCAATTTGGAAGCCACTCAGAGATAAAGGAGAATCCGGTAAGACCATTGAAGATCTTCTTGCCTATTATGCCGATGAATGTGGTGAATATGTTTCTGTAGACGATATCAAAGAACTGGCGTCCGAATTTTGGAAGCACGGTAAAAAGAGTGTAGCAAACTTTTATCGTGGAGCCGTTCAGCATACAAATGGTGTCTATACGGCATTGCTTTTAATCTACCTTAATCTATTGGTCGGAAACGTAGACCATCGCGGTGGCTTAACTGTCGGTGGCGGTCATTGGCACGAATTAGGTGACAAGGGCGGTGCATACAACCTAAAAAGTCTTTTTGGTGGCACCAAAGCCTCACCAACTGGTCTTAACATTGCTCGTGAAAAAGCTTCATACACCGGCACATTTCCAGCAAAAAGACCATACTTCCCATTAACATCAAACATTTGGCAGGAAGTTATAGCTGGCATTCGTGAAAGCGAAGACGTAGTCGGATATAAGGTTCTGGCAGTATGGTTCCATATGGCTAATCCAAATTATGCAATGCCCGGAGCTGGTCTAACAACTCAAATGCTCTTAGAAAAAGACCCAAATGATCCTAAGAAGTATAAAGTACCTTTAGCCATTTCAACAGACATAGTGATGGGTGAGACCTCAGCGTATTGTGACTACATCTTACCAGATGTTTCATATTATGAACGTTGGGCAACACCACATGTAGCTCCTAACGTTCCAATTACAGCTTCGGGAGTTCGCCAACCCGTATTATCGCAACCGGTATGGCCAGATACTAGAATTGCTGAAGACATATACATCGATGTAGCGAAGCGATTAAATCTACCCGGTTTTGGAGATCAAGGATTTGGTACACAACTTCCAGACGGAACTCCACTTCCCGCTTCACGTCAAAAGCTGAATTCCGCTGAGGACTGGTACCACAAAATGATTATTAATTTAGCAATCGAATCAGAGAAAGTTCCTAAAAAAGATGGCTCCGGATACATTACACTTACAGATTGGCAAAATGCGCTGGCAAAAGCCAATGCAGGCGATGAAACAGAACTCGATGACTTAGAAAACTATATCATTGACTATGTGCTCGCACGTGGTGGCGTATTTGAAGATTGGGATACCGCTTATAGCGATGAAAATGGAAATACAGATATGGAACATGGTCAATACATGAGGAAGAAATACAATAAACTTGCAACATTCTATAACGACACTTTGGCTACAACCCCAGATGTAATAAAATCTAGCGGATCAAATGTTGTATATTTCAGTGGTATTGGCATCTATGAACGAATTAAGAATGCAAAAGGCGAAGAGATTCGTGAAATTGATGCAAATGACAGTAAAGGTACTGGTAAGAAATATCCCTTCCAGTTAATCACATTCAAATCCGTGGTTCACACACAAAGTCGAACGATTGCATGTCCATGGTTAATAAATGTTACAAACGATGATGAAATGGGAAAAATACTGATTAACGAAGAAGATGCAAAAGAACTAGGCATTAAAACCGGAGATAAAGTCCGTATCTATTCTAGATCTTCAGAAGATCCTACTGTACGGCAAAACTACGGTGACGTGATTCCAGAATATCTTGAAGGCGAAGCAGTAGTAACCAAAGGAATTATGAAAGGTGTGATCGGAGTTTCTCACAACTTCGGACACTTCCAATATGGAGCTAGTGACTGGGAAGAAGACGGAAAAATTATTAAAGGTGACAAAAATCTCAAAAAAGGAATTCAGTCAAACTTCATAATGCGTCTTGATGAAAGTCTTAATCACACGGTCTGCTTACAAGACCTTATCGGCGGATCAGCGAGCTTCTATGATACTTATATCCGAATAGAAAAAGTCTAATTAATTTTTTCTTTTTCAATTTTTTTTGGAATTTTTTTCACAAATTAAGCAAGTCTAAGTG
>WAPZ01000846.1 GCA_015520535.1 Candidatus Heimdallarchaeota archaeon | reverse complement strand
TTAAAGTATAGCATCTAATTATGATACGAAGCTAAATTTTCAAATTAGTTTTTTAATTTTATTAATAGCTTTTTTGCCTCTTCTGAATGTGATCTTTTTATATAAGACTCTAATATATTAATCGCCTCATTTTTATGGCCTAATTTAACCTTTGACCGTACAAAAATAAGCCAACTCTCTTCAATATTTTGATTGATGCTATTTGTTTGCAAAGCCCAATATTCTGCTTTTTTATAATTTCCTCTATTAAAATATGCTCTTGCCAAAAAGAGTGAATCCTCCAGTTCATGTGATTGATAGAATCTCTTTTCGACATCTTTGTATGCACTTACATGGGATGTTTCTATAATCTTTAAATGAATTTTTTTATGCCTTTTCTCTTTTTTTACCTTTTTTATTATAGGTTTTACAGACTGTTGAATTGTTGTCTCATTCAACAGAGGAGTTTCTGTCATCTCTTTTACAGGAGCTAAGTCCTCTATCTCTTTTATTTTTTCCTCTGTATCCAAAGTTTTTACAGAGTCATTAAGCAGTATGGGTGATTTCGTTATATTTTTTTTGGTATCAGCTCTATTTATGTGAGTAACCTCTTTAAATGGTTCTGATATAGGTATAAAACTACTAACTGTAAAATATAGCAACCCTAACAAAATAAAAATAAATATGGTAATATAATATGGTTTCCGCTTTTTTCGATTATATTGTTTCCACTTCTCCTCTAAAGGTTTTATATCATACATCTATATATCCCAACTTTAATGCTGCCATTTCAATAATCCGCTGAGGTACACGTTCATAGTTTACTTTAGAAGGTTCGTTCTTATCATAGTATTCACAAATCTCAAAAATGGTAAAAAGAAGTTTATTACACTCCCTGTAATTCCCTTTTGTAAATTTGTGAATAAGTTTCATCTCTTTCTCTTTCAGACTGTTTGCAATTTCAAATAGATTCTTTTTTAAAAGTTTTTTATGAATATAGGCTGCCTGATCTTCCTTGCTGGCATTATGCAGTTCAATCACTTCCCATATTCTGGATTGAAAATGTTCTTTGGCAATAAGGTCTTCATCTTCTGTTTTATGTAAAGAGACAATAAACTTAACTGCCCTGCTGTCAGATATAAGGCGTATCTTCTCCATCATTTCCGGACCGTACATCTGTGCTTCATCCAATAATATGATGATTTCTCTTTTTCCTCTCAAACCTTTGCAATAATTTACCAATGCAGAAAAATTGACTTCTGTGTTTTTGGGTAAATCCTGTTTGGTCAGTACTTTAAAAAGTTTATGAAAAAACTCTTTATCATTGGTCGCGGGAGTGTCAAAGTAGTAGATCTCCTTTTGGTGTTTGAGCTTTTCTGCCACACGATTGAGCAAAATACTTTTGCCCGTTCCCGGACGACCAAAAAGAAGGATCATTTTGAGGGGTTTTTCAATACTGTGCTGCAGTTGTCTGTAAGCAGATACAGACGACTCTAATTCAATGTAGTCATCGATATCAATAGAATCGATGAATACATTTTTGGCAGCTTCATACCTACTTTTCATTGAGTTTCTGATACCCAAGGTCTTTCAATGAGACCGATTTTTCATTCTTGACAATATGCGGTGTAATAATAAGAACCAACTCTTCAACCGTATTTATTTTTTGTTCATTTTTAAATGCATACTCTAATAATGGTAGATCTCCAAGTAAAGGTACTTTATTTATTTTTGTACCTTTTTTAGAAGAGATAAGTCCTCCTAGAATAGCATGCTGGCCATCTTTAACTTTAATCACTGAAGCAATCTGTCGACGAATCAAGTCAGGTGGAATAGTTCTCGTCGCTCCATCACTTTTAACTGCAGACACCGTGTCTGATACAGAAGGATTGATTTTTAGTGTGATCATCCCATTGGCATCAATTTCAGGCGTAATATCCAGTAAAATACCGGCAAACACAGAGTCGATTTGCTCTCCTTGCGCAGCTACTGCTCCACCAGTTCCTCCAGCGGTAGTAGCCGAAGTGATTTTATAAAACAATTCCTTACCAACACTAATTAAAGCCGGCTGATTATTCAAGGTCATCACACGTGGACTCGAAATTGACTTTACATTCCCTTGTGTACCAAGAAATTTAACCAAATCTGACACTTTTGTATTACCCGTCATTACGATAGCCTGACCACTTTTAGGGTTATCATTTCCTGAAAATGCAAATTCAGTTATACCTTGTTCCAGATCATAAGTTGCACTTCCAATATTGTCTCTTGCACTAATTAAACTGTTTACTGTAAAATCCTGCAATCCATAAAGTTGTGACCAGTCTACACCTGTGGTTGTACTATCATCAAAACTTACACTGAGTATACGTACGTCAATAAGTACTTGCTGTTTAATCTGCCGAGTCAGTGTCTGAATATATTTTTCTACTCGTTTCAGTTGTTTTGCTGTTCCCGTTACAGTTACCATTCCTGCTTCTGGATTAACAATAGGCTCAAGAGGGTTATAGTCCCATTGTTGACCATCAGGGCCTGTCCATCCCTCACCGGTTTTAACATAATGGATACTATTATCTCCCGCACTAATCAATATCCTTTTTATTTCATTAGATACTGTGTTCCAAAACTGGAATTCATCATTACTTTCTATGGAGATACCTGTTTTATTGGAATTACTGCCATTGCCACTTCCTGTATTATTAGTAGATTGTCCTGACGAACTATTTTGTAATCTTGCAGCCGAATTTGAAGAGTTTGCTATTGTTACATGTGCGCTACTCTTACCCGTTCTCTGTCCGGATATATAATGAATACGAAATGTTCTTGTAAGGAAATAGGATACTTTTAATTTATTGCCTTTCAAACTATAGTGAAGATCATTATCTGTCAGTATCGTATTAAGGAAACCTCTAAGTGTACTATTTTTTAATTTCACGTAATAGAGTCTCTTTTTAAGTCTTTCCTTTGCCGCTTCATCTGATATAATGACTGTTAAATCACATGTTTCAGCCAAGTTTTCAATTACATCACCAATTGTTAACTTACTGTCAATTGTTACAGTAAACAGTTTATCCGAACAACTACTTGCATGTATCAATGTTGTTAATCCTGTTAATACTACTAAAATAAACGGTAGTATTCTTTTCTTACTCAATCTCATTTTTTCCCTTTCTTGCTTAATGTAATCAACTTACTTTTTCCTTCATGCAAAAACAGTTTTTTGATTTGATTTCCAGAGCGCAAAACAACACCGTTTTTACCAATATAAACCAATTCAAAACCTAAAAAACGTTCACCTTCACCCAGCCATCTGTCATTAATATACGCACGTTTATTTACGATTGCATAAAGCGATATTTTCTTTTCTTCATCCTTTTTTGGGATTAAGAAGGTAGTCACATTATTATCTTTCACTAATCTAACAAAAGGCTCAGGTGTCTTCTCTAAGGATTCCAATTCAATTCCCTCGCGCTTTTCATGAATCTTTTTAACCATCTCTTCTATTTGATCCATGCCGATATCTGCAAGTAATCCATTGATGATCAATATCGTAACTATTATTATTTTTTTCATTAGTGATTTATCCCCCAGACAGAAATATTAATATCAGAAAGGATATGAGACGAGTTTTTGTCTAATTTCATATCAGTACCATAGATATCTGTAACCAAGACATTTTGTTCCAATTCATTCATAAATTTAACAATATCTTTGTAACTACCATGACATCCCACACTAATTTCGAGTACATGTCCAAAGCTACCATTATTATCAACATATTTATTTTTAATGTACTCAATTTCAACATTTTGTATAGCAGCTTTATCTGTAATAGAATTCAAAAAATTAGACCAACTTTTTTGATTAAACAG
>WAPZ01000845.1 GCA_015520535.1 Candidatus Heimdallarchaeota archaeon | reverse complement strand
GTAGTGACATGACATTTAAAGTAGCATTGTTAGGCGATGGCGGAGTAGGTAAAACGTCGTTGAGAAGGCGATATTTAGGCGAAAGCTTCCCAACAAATTATATGATAACCATTGGTGCGGACTTTAGTGCAACCGAAATGACAATCGATGGAAAAGCCTTCAAATTCCAAATTTGGGACCTTGCCGGACAAAAACATTTTAGTATCATTCGTCCAATGTATTTAAAGGGTGCAGTCGGAGCCTTAGTTGTTTTTGATGCTTCTCGCCGTGAAACTGCCGAAAATATTTTTCAGTGGGTGGAAGACCTATGGAAGTATGATGATTTTTCAGCAAAAGTTCCAATTGTTCTTGTCTGCAACAAAATAGATCTCCGATCAATTTATCCAGATGCAATAACAACTGAAGAAGGATTATCGTACGCAGAAAAACTTACCTCTTTGTTTGATTGGGAATATTCTGTACCCTATATCGAAACTTCAGCTAAAATGGGGCAAAATGTCAATCAAGCCTTTCTTGAACTAGGAAAAGCGGTCATAAGTTATATAAAAAATTTTAGTTAATGAATAATTAGGATGAAAAACAATAAAAATGTGAATGAAATAGTTAAACCAGATCCATTAGTAAAATTAACGGAAACTAGGCCTTTCAGTATTACCATTTTAATTGTATGTTTTCTTTTTGGATCTTTTGTCGTATTTTTTAATGCATTTGCTTTTTTTCGGCGAAAAGAAGAATTACTGCAACTAAATTCGAATATCACACCCGAGCTTCGCGCACTCATTTCATACTATAATAATCTGGTCGTACTCAATCTTTTACTAGGCATCCTTCTTCTAGTATTAGCTGTAGGCCTATATTCGGGTTATGATTTTTTTCGTTGGATGGCAATTATTTTACTCGGAATACTAGGCTTGGTCGGCTTTATATTTTTCATATTTGCACAAACAAGCGATGGTTTCTTTTTTGGTGTAGCTTCTAGCTTAGTTGCAGCTTATTTATTTAAATCACAAGAAATTTCGGAATATTATCAGCAAAAGCCCATTACAAAAACGCTGTCGAGTATTCAGAACATTTTTACTGCCTCCAGAAAAAGAAATGACAAAAAACGTGAATAACATGGACATCAGCACGCCCATTCTTTATAATTTTATCTTAATAGCATCACGCCACGGACCACCGTATTATTTTCATGTAATCACAGAGACACCACTTGGAAAGGAACCTACCTTGATTAGTGGCTACTTTTCTGCCCTAATCAGTTGGATTCACAAATCAGACGAACTTGTAACTCTTGATGTTGGTCTAGGTGATGAACGTTTTGCTATTTGTGCCCAAGATGAACTCATGGTGGTGTTGGGATTTCCTGATCCCTTAGTTTTTGACAGAGTAACTCGGAACAAAGTTTTCGCCACCGCCCAAATAATATTAAACACCTTTCGTCAGCATTTCAATTCTGTTATACCAGAACATCGCTATCTAAATGAAAAAGAGCGATTAATTTTTAGTGAAATCATTACTCAAGAGTTATATTTGGATTCTTTCGCAAGAGAATCTCTCACTCTAGTGAATCTCGTGAGAAGTTATATTTTATCAGAAAAAAACGACGTTTTAGATAGCATTCCCACTAAAATTTGGGAGGTTGTCCTTAACTTAAACGCAGAACGCTTTCTCCGCCATGTTTGATGTTTTTTCGTAAGTTGTTTTTTCACTTGCTTACATTTTGTTATTATGTGCGAACCATTCTTTAAAATCTGTTTTTACCTTGTCTTCTTTAGGTTACTACCTATAAACGTCGTTTTCAAGAATTTGATCTTCATTCAAAATTCTAAAGCAAAAACGTTAAAAATATTGATTTTAGTGGTACGTTGAGGTGGACTAACATGTCAGTTGAAGAACATACAAAATTTGTCGGTATTGTTGGTATATTTACTGCCGTAATGGGTGTGGTAACGCTCATTTTTGGGGTTTTCGTTGCTTTGGACTTGTTAAAATCATTGAATTTTATACCGGGTGCCGCTAAATTTAGTAACACATTAAATTCGATTCCTTTTATTGGTTCAAATACGATACTTTTAGGCCTTTTAATTGGTATAATCGGAATCATTTTGTGTATTATTGGTATTGGTTTATATAAAACCATGCAATTTGCTTGGCTTATCGCAGTTCCCGGGCTTATTGTTGGAATTGTGCTAACATTAATTGTCTTTCGGACAAATATTCTCCAAAAAATAGGGATAACATTCTTTTCAATTCTTCTAGGTGCATTATTAGCTGAATCAGAATACTATAAAGGAAATAAACCAGACACTGAAGTGAAGGTAACAGTACTAATTAAACTTACGAGTCTGGGCTCAATTATCGGTGGCATTATTATTACACTTCTTGGCGTTGGCATTACAGTCGACTCTTTCTTAGAAAATATTGATTTGAAATTAAGTTCGTTGATTCTCGAACAAGGACAAGAAAGTAGTTTACTACCAAATGATCCACTCATCATTGGAATCATTGCCCTTGTTATTGGAATTCTCCTAGCTGTTTCAGGCTATGGGCTCTATAAAGTATTACCATGGGGATATTATCTGTATATCGTATTCTTTATTCTCGGAATGCTCGGCGTATTGCTTTTCAGTCCATTTAGCATCTCGTTTATTGTACCAACGGGCTTAGTAGCTTTAATGGGGTTTGTTTTAGGGGCAATATGGGCGGAATCTGAGTATTTTGAGTTCACTTAGGAATAAACACGTCGTAGAATCCTTAAAAGCTTTTTACCATTTTCCTCTTTGTAGAAAGGATGCGTTGATCAAAAAATTTGGTAAATAAGAATGAATGATGAAATTCCAGCAAAAATTGTCATAGTGGGTTTGGCAGCTGCGGGTAAATCAAGCATTTTACGCCAATTTTTCAATCAATGGAACATAACTACATTACAAAAAATCAGTCCAACGGTCCTCATTGATATGAATCAATATAAATTACCCCATATTAAAAAAAATATCGTTGTTTGGGACCTCGGCGGACAAAAAGCCTTTATTAAATCGCATTTACAGCGAAAATCCTTGTTTAAAACCGCTCATGCTGTCATTTTTGTTGTAGATATCTCTAAAAAAGAATTGTTTAATGACGCGGTTCGATATTTCTCAGAAATCCTCCAGTTACTAGAAGAAAGGGATCATCCTCAACCAAAAAAATTTCTATTTTTTCATAAATTTGACCCGGAAAAAGCTTTTGAGTTAAGTTTTACTTTGCCAATGGCGGTAAATACCTTCCTTCCCCTTTTAGGACGTGAAACTACATATTTTGTCACTTCAATTTATAGTGATACCGCGGTAAAAGCGATGCTTTATGTTTTAGCTGATCTTTTCCCAGAACTTATGTTTCAGCTTTCCCTTGAAGAAGAATTAGTCACATCATTATATGAAGAATTATTGAACAATGAGAATCTTCAACAAAAAATTAAACAATTATCTCATAATGCACTTTTAAGTAAAATAACGGCAGGTTTTCGCCTCATCGGTTATAACCTTGTTGACGTGGAGAAAATCAAATGGTTAAGTGAAATTTCCTCAATGGCAAAATCACCAGTTAAAAATGAAGATAGTTCGCAGAAAAAAAAGAATTTTTGCAAAGCCATCCTTAAAAAGGATGAAGTATTGGAATTGAACATTAAGTGCCCCCTTCTACAGAACAAAGAAATGTTAAACACCTTGTTACCATCAGTAGAGCCGCATATTTTATGTCAGATTACTCGTTCTTTGCTTAATGGGATTTGTGAAAATCTCAAACTGGATTATGCACAGCAAGTGCAAACCATGCTATTAGATGATTCTGAGTTATGTAAGTTTTATGTTCGTCTGCAAAAATGACGCAAAATCTTTATAAATGTGCGCATAATATTCCTTAAGTGATGAAGTCGTGATTTTTTTCACTTTAAAAAAGGAAATGGATGGACAATCATGGAACCCAAGGGTGAAACCGCTGAAACCAAACAGCCAACACTGATATTTAAGGTCATGATCATTGGACCTGCACGAGTCGGTAAGACTAGCCTCGTAACGCGTTTTGTCGATGGCCGTTTTGACGTGGATACTCGGGGAACGATTGGCGTCGATTTTTCATTAAAAAATATTTCAATTGATGTTGAACCGGTGAGTGACCAACTAATTCAATTACAATTATGGGACTTTGCGGGCGAAGAACAATTTAAACGGCTTTTACCTATATATCTTGGCGGCACTAATGGCTTTATAATTGTTTATGATCTTACACGCCTAGAAACGTTCTATGAACTACCAGAATGGCTTAAGGTAATCGGAAATTATGCATTTACCCGCCCTTTAGTCCTTTTAGGTATGAAAAAAGATTTAATCGGTGATAATAGCATCCCCGATGACTTTAAAGCGGATGTTGACGCTTTTATGAAAAAGTATAACATCGCCGCTCATTTTTATGCGTCCGCAAAAACAGGAGAAAATGTGGAAACCACGTTTACAACCATTACTTATGCCATTTTAAAGCACTTGCATATTGTCAGCGATAATTAAATCTATTTTTGAATTCGACCGAACCGTGTAACGATCGGAGACTTCATCATGAAGGTTAATTTTATTGTTGACGGTGGCAATTCACTACAAGGGAGTGGAATATATTCTTCTGCTAGTCGTTTAGCCAGATACCTGAAAACCTACGACATCGAAGTTGACATTAATGGAAAACGGCGTTCATACGATATTTATCATTTTCATACCGCATTACCAACATCCTTTATTAAATCTAGACTGTTACAATCGTATGTCAAACGAATTCCAAATAAATTTCGCCCCAAAATCATAATGCATGGTCACACAACAGTTGAAGACTATCATAATAGCTTTATTTTATCTAATCACCTGGATTTTCTCTTGTATCCTTATTTACGAAATTTTTACTTATCAGCGGATCATGTAATTGCGGTCAGTCAACACAATAAAAACGTTTTAATGTCTTATGGAATTCCGCCTGAAAAAATTACTGTTATTTCCAATGGCGTTCATTTGTCGAATCATGTTCATCATGGCAGCGAGATATCACAGAAAAAAGAATTGAACAGAAAAAGAAAAAAAATATTAAAAAAACTAGGCTTGCCAGAAGATGGGCTAATTATATTTTCAATCGGAATCGGCATTTATCGTAAAGGTGTCGATATTTTCGCACAATTGGCAGAAAGAATGCCGAACCACCTCTTTATATGGATTGGGCGACAACTACCATTGTGGATGCTTACAAAAAGGAGAGAAATTAAAAACGCACGTCAAACGGCGAAAAAACTCAAAAATCTATATTTTACTGGTTTTTTAAATGAACACGCGTTTTTATCCGTCTTAGATTATGGACAAATTTTCCTCTATCCAACACGCGAAGAAAACCAAGGAATTGCACTACTAGAAGCAATGTTACTAGGAAAAACTCCCATTGTCTCTCAAATTCCCGTATTCAACTGGCTTACACACGAATATAACTGCCTTAAA
>WAPZ01000844.1 GCA_015520535.1 Candidatus Heimdallarchaeota archaeon | reverse complement strand
ATGAAATACAATTAAAATATTTTCCGTCATCCTGACAATGATACTTTTTAAACGGGAGTATGTTGAAGAAAAATTGCACGCGTTAATGCAACGCCTTTTCTTTTCTTTCACTTATTAAACGTAATAAGCCTTTATAGATGGATATTTCATCGTTTAAAGATAAATTCAATAAATTTTGCATTATAAATTGGTCTAATGAACGACGAGCTTTATTAATATCTTCAAGTTTGAGTTCATTAGCATTAGTGGCTGAAAGTTCTTCAAAAATTGATGTAACTTTGTTCTCAGAGAGTTTGTCAAATAATATCGCCAATTTTTTAATTTCATCTTTAGTAAGCAGATCTATATTGAGGATAGGTATTTGCTGAAATTCGTAGACTTGGATTGTTAAGGCACCTAACCCTAATTGCGTTCTTCCAAACAATTCACGTAAAAAGGCGAAAAAAGTCGAATTTAAATACGCACATAAAGCCTTTAACTTTAATTCGTCCTTGAAATATGGATAAATCCAATAAAAATTGCATTCTGTATATAAATTTCCTTTATTAAGGACTACATAGTATCGTTGCCATAAACTTCGTGGTACTAAAAGGGGTGCAGGTTTTTTTCGTTTTAAAATGAACCAATTCTCTTTACGGGTCACCTGTTGCTTTTTCAATATACGTTCGCCATATTTAATATAATTCAGCAGATGGATGGCATTACTTTGCATAAGCTCTGATTTTGTCTTTTCTATTAAAACTAAAAAGGAATCCGCATCTTTTATATCCAAAACCAACTTTTTAATGTTTTTGGGATTATTTATCATTGGCATTAATGTATCTGGGGGAAGTTTAAGTTCTTCCGCCAGTTTTGGATCTATAACAAAAAATTTCTTGGCATTGGTTGTATAGCCCCTTACAACCTTGCATAAATTACCTAACTTAGTTAATTTGGGGTGTTTAAGGATTTTAAAGAATATAGCTGGAGCACGAAAGTATTTACTCCATGTACTTCCATGATATTTTTTGGTGGCCGGATGGACGCCTTCTGCGTAAAGTTCATGCTGTTTGATATAATGAACTTGAATTACGTCTTTATAACTGGTGAAAGGATTGGCATGAAGATTTTTTTCAAGTGTTTCAGCGAAAGCTTTCATTTTTGCAAACCGTGAACCTAGGTGTGTATCCTTACCAAAAATTTCGGATAATGGGCGTTTAAATTTGACAAAACGAATCGTGTTTTGATCACGTGCTTGTTTATCATAAAGACACAATTCAACAATCGTGATGACGGTATTAATACCCGCATCAGAAAACACGCGCTCTTTAGGCTCAATAAGAGCAATGATTTTGCAGGTACTGAAAAAAAAGGCTTTAAGTGTGTTTCCAAAATCGGCATCCAACCATGAATTTGATGTTATGTAACCTAAGCGTCCGCCATTTTTTAAAAAAGAGAGTGAATACATGAAAAAATATACATAAAAACCCGAACGACGTTTAAATTTAACTTGATTTCCCCATACTTGACTGATACGTGCTAAAATCTTTTGCTTATACTGGGGATGAATTTTGGAAATAAATTCTTGGCGTGTGTAGGGAGGATTGCCAAGGATCACATCAAAATTTTTGGGGAGTGTAAAAGGCAGTGAAGGTTCAGCTAACAATCTGGTCGTAAAAATTTCGTTACTTTTGGAAAAAAACTGTTTCCATGACATATCATCTTTTGGATACATATAAAAAAGATCCCCTGTTATAACAAGGGAGCTAAAATCATTTTTTATAATACAAGAACGAGTAAAAAGATTTAATGCCGCAATAAAAGAAGAAAACTTCGAAATTTCTATACCAATAATGACATTTTGCGGTATTTGAGAAACATGGTCTTTAGAACTTAAATAATTAAGATATCTGAGAGCATGAATCAAAAATAGACCAGAACCGCAACCAAAATCTGCAAGACGTATGGGCTTTTTTCTGATGGTAAGGGCACAAATTAGGTCAATAACCACCTCAGAAGTAAAATATTGGCCAAAAACCGAACGTTCTAATGATGACATCAATTGATCCATTTTATAACCCAGTGTTTGCGGGGAAACGTTAGTCGATATATGCTGAACAATGTTTTCTATAACTGAAGCTAGTGCTGGTATTATTTTCGATGGTAGGGGAATTTGGGATAAAAATTCAAACACTAAGGGGCTGTAAAGATTTTGGCGAAAATATTGAAGTAATTCATGGATGTAAGGCTGAAAATGCTCACTATCATGAAGTGATTTAAGTTTTTCAGTTAACGTTTGCGCTTTTTCTTCTCCGTTAGCACCAGTTAAGATAACAGAAGTAGTGTGTGCAGCAATTAATGAAAACACTAAATAAAGATACTGTTTTGCTATCGTATTGAAAAAACGACGATCCGTGCGTTCAAGTTCCAAGGAAAAATTGACCCATTTTTTGAGTAAGGTCCTAAATACTTTATCACTTTGATATTTCTCCTCAATTTTTTGTGCAATGGGTAAATAAAACTGTTGTACGGAACGATGTAAGAAACGCTCCAAGTCATGAGTAACATCTGATTCCATAGTGGTTCGTCCAAAATCCTTTTTCTAATTGGCTGAAAAAGTTCACTTTTATCCTAGCGCACTTCATTATTGAAATAAAACTCGTATATAATTCGACATATTTTTTGTAACTCTTGATGTTCCGATATTAAAAAATATTTAAGCGATAGTGGGAGAATGTTTTAATGAGAGAGAATCGGATGCTGTGATGAAAATGAGCGCAACGGATACGCAACCACTAGAAACAAAACATGTTCTTTACACTTTAATAATTCTTGGCGCTGGCTTATTAATCGTACAAAATGGGCTATTAATTCTGGAATATCTTGGCGATTTTGAGTTTAACTTCAATATTGGCATCTTTTCCCAGCTTTTAAAGAATTTTTCGGTGTTTATTTATGATTACTTTATTTTTGGAATTTTGGCACTTGGTTTTTATGGTATCAAGTATTATAATCCGCGAGAATTTAGGAAATATAATCCCTCGTTCTTATTAAAAGAAACCGAAAATGCTGAAAAAGCTGGAAAAAACTTATTCAATTGGATTATATTTACAATTATTTGGAGAATATCTGCTTTTTTTATTGAAAATCCGACGTTTGCACTATACAAAAGCTTTTTAAGTTTGACATTAAGCATTGGAATGATAGCGGCTGCAATTAGCTTGTATGATGCCATGAATAAAATCTATGTCTTTTTTTCTGCAAACAAGGAACTCAAACTCAAGTATAATTATTTTAAGATGTATGGTCAATGGAATTTAATCGGAATGCTTTTTCTAGCCTCATATCCCGGCTATTTCTTTTTCACAACTATTGACACGCTTCCATTTGACTATATTGGTATAACAATATTTTTTGCCGGTATTGGACTAGTAATTAAAGCCATTCTGCCATTTTTAGCCATAATTTGGGCTGCATATGCCGCTTATTATACGTATGACATTTTCCAACCAATCCACCAAGAAAAAACCGCGGCGATAAATGAAATGTTAGGCCGTTCTAAATATGATGAAAAATACCAGCGCTATCAAATGCAAAAAAAAGCCCGTGAAGAAGCAGAACTCTATAGACGAGTCAAAGAAAGAGCTACCACAAGTACAATACCGCAAACAGACGAAAATCTCCTTTTAACCACTCTTTCACGCGTTTCTTATCGTTTTGGCAATATTGAAACCATAAATCCAAACGAAATAACAACTGAGTATCCCTTTGGTACAATAAAAGCAGCAAAATGGAAATATAACAAAGGCAAAAATGTGTTTATGGTTGAATTAGAGGGTGACGCAAGTTCTACTGCCTTTACCATCGACCTCTATAAGAAGGCGGGAACAATATTTGATTGGAGCGATTTATTTAACGGAATTGTCATGAAAGTGACTCCTGAATCACTTTCTGAAGATTTACAAAGAGACAGTTTTTTTGCGGAACTATTACACAGATTTAATGGTGAATTAAAAGTATATCTTTCAAGTGAACCCCAAATAAAAGGAAAAATTATAATGAATGCCACGGAAGAAAATATTCTGCGTGCAATTGACCTCATTGAAAAATTTAATGTGCTTCTTTTCAATAGATAAGCCTGTTAC
>WAPZ01000843.1 GCA_015520535.1 Candidatus Heimdallarchaeota archaeon | reverse complement strand
TTCATCTATTGCACAAATATTCAGACATAAGCCTTCAGATTTTTTTAAAAATTGTAATTCATATGGAAGTTCTGCTTCTTCAATCACATGATTAGTTTCATCCAAACGTCTAATCTCAAAGACCCGCACTTCTTGAAAATCATCATCTAAAAGACAATAACCTTGTCCATTATGAATTCGGAGAAATGGGCATGTGATACCTTTGATATATTTGATATTTTGTTTCGCTAACGTTATAAGGAATCACCTATTGCCACTTTTGTTCATATTAACTCAACCCTAATGCCTTAATAAAGCTTCCGTAATGATTTTTCGTTGTTTGCCTAAGAATTCTTTCTATAAAGGTCATAAATAAGCAAAACAAAAGATATTGTTTGGTTCTAAAAGATAGAAATTTAAATGCCGAGAAAGAAAAGTCACTTGAAGGCACTCTCATAATCGTTCTATTAAACAACCATTGATGAGGATAGATTATAATGGAAAAAAGGAATGCCAGAGTATTTCGAAACCAAGAAACGACTATCAAAGCAAAAGATGCTGAATATATTCGCTTAAAGCCCGTTGGCTATCCATTAAAAAGCACCGACGAAGAAGACACGCCTTCGTTAACAACCGATGATCCTAAATTATTTGAAGCTTTTGCCAAAACGGAATGGCTTGGCGAATCTGTATCCAAAGGAGACTATTTATTTGACACGATCATGTATCCCGATTATGCTTTTCGTGTCGAAGATGTGAAACCAAATCCCGGTCGCATCACAAAACGAACTAAAATCTATTTAATTAGTCCATATTCCAGTAAACAGACGTTTAAAGTGAAAACAAAAAAGAAAATTAGTTTTAAAGACATAGTGGGGCAAAAAGAAGCCATTGAAAAATGTATGATTATCGCTAAATTTTTGAAAAATAGAAAGCTCATGAATAGCGAGTGGGCACCACGAAACATTCTGTTTTACGGTCCACCCGGTACTGGAAAAACAATGACCGCAATAGCTTTAGCAAACTATGTTAAAGCGAATTTCTTAAGCATAAAAGCCTCAGAACTGCTTGGTGTTTTTGTTGGGGAAGGTGCAAAAAGGATACATCAATTGTTCAAGGAAGCGCGCAAAAAAAGACCGACAATTATTTTCATTGACGAGTTAGATGTCATCGCACTTAATCGTTCATACCAAAGCATTCGCGGGGATGTTATTGAAGTCGTAAATGCACTCCTCTCTGAAATGGATGGTTTGGAAGATAACACCGGAATCATCGTAATTGGCGCTACAAATGCCGAAGATGTCCTAGACCCCGCTATAAAGTCACGCTTTGAACAAATGATCAAATTCAGTCTACCAACGTATGAAGAACGAATTCAAATTCTAAAAAAGTATGCAAACGGCTCTCCAATTCCTTTTATCGTAAAAAATTGGGATATTATTGCCTCCAAAACCAGTAACTGGTCTGGAAGGGACTTAAAAGAAAAAATAATAAAAAACGCAATCCATTACGCAGTTTTACACAATCTACGTGTTATTGATGACGCAGTGCTCCAAAAAATCTTAAAAATGTCTAAAATGGAATCTGATTCCATTAATTTTAAGCATTACGCCTAAAATAGGGAGGGAATTCACAATTAGCAAAAAATATCTCTCTTATGACCAATTTAAAGGAAAAATAATAATTAAAACGCCAATCCATAATACTGAAAACATAGAAAAAACAACCACTGCAGTTAAAAATATCTTTCCCTCTGCTACCACAAAAATAAAAGAAAATCATATTGTTATTGAAACACATGACTTTTCAATACTTTCACATCTGCGTTTTTTAATTGAAAAACGACAAATTCTTGACTCTAGCAGAAAAACACTGCGAAATGGTATCTTGGGATTAAATGAAACACAATTTTTCATCAACAAACAAGTAGCATATATCGGCAAAGTAACCTTTGTCGACACACCTGAAAATTCGCCTTTAGGTGCTATAGAGGTGTTTATTCAAGTTGACAATATACCACCACTGTTATATGACGAAAATGATGAAGAATCACCGATAGAGGCATTTATTGATGCCTTTACTCCCAAATGGGAATGGATTAAGGAAGAAAAAAATAAACAAAGACAGAAAAAGAGAAAAAGATCAGAATAATTTCTTCACCAACAAAATGAAAAATGCTTAGGAAAATTTCTTAGGCATCAACCCATGAATTTGCCGTAAAATGATTTCACGCGTTAGCGTTTGAAACGCATGCTTTACACCCACACCAGTGGTCGCGATTGTCTCATAAATCGGTGTTTCACTATCAAGCTTCAATTTCATTATTAACTCTTTTCGTGGGAGGGCGTTGGGGACATCACGTTTATTTAACGCTACTACAAGAGGAATCTCCGTACCAAGTTTTTCACCTAAAAACTCACGTAATTCATTTATCGACTCAATGTTCTCTCCTAGCTGTTCGGGAGATGAATCAGCTACAAACAAAATGCCATCGACCCCATTTAAAACCACTTTTCTCTGTTTCTTATGACGCTCTTGTCCCGCTGTGGTATATACATCAAAAACCACGGTTTCAGTTGCTTGCATCGGAGCTAAATCAAAAAAAAGGGTCCTTCCAGTCGGATCGGCAATTTGCGTAAAGTCACCTTTTTCTAAGCCGGCAACATTATTATATAGCCATTTGAGTGTCGTTGTTTTGCCACCCATACTCGGACCATAAAAAACTATTTTAAAGTGAATACGACCATTAACATCCTTACGCAAGCAGTGCACCAACTAAATATTATCTTATCATCATGTGACAATCAAAACTTTTCTAACTCACGAAGAGCTGCTTCTAATTCATCTTTTTCTAATCCCAAAGAAGATTTAGGCGCTAATTCTTGAAGTCCACCAAAATCTGACGCCGAAGTGGCAGCTGAAAAAAATTGATCTAACGGTTCATAGAGTTCTTCACTGGCTTTTTTCATAATTAAACGAATCATCCCAATATTTCCAATACTCGCATCAGTAATCAAACATAAAACCGCCTTTCCACAACTAGATGCAAAAATCTTCCCTTTTTCAAACTCCGAAGTAACTAAATCAAGATCCCCAATACGAAGACTGACACCTTGTTCTTCTGAAGCACCAAAGACAGCCGAAGCTATTGCACCAATACCGTCAGGATCCGGAAACTGCCCAACATTCTTGGGGTTTGCATGTGCGATTGTTAATCCCGTTCGATCTACTAAGATGACTTTTTTTATTGCGGGATCACTTCTGATAATTTTACTTAAAGTATGTTCAAATTGCTTCTTTAAATCTTCCATAAGTAACTCCTCCGGAACGCATTTCC
>WAPZ01000842.1 GCA_015520535.1 Candidatus Heimdallarchaeota archaeon | reverse complement strand
GTGATATGCAATCTCAATCGTTCGATAACGGGAGAAATAATCGTTGGTATAATGAAACATCACAATCTGGCAGTTATTGGTCAGACTTAAACGACGGTGATTCCTATTCCATCAATGGGAATAGTAACTCTGAAGACATATATCCACTCAAGAACCCCACCTTTCTTCCACTAAATGACAGCCAAATTTCGGAAATTTTAGTTTCTTCTCAAAGTTCAATCAGAAGTAGCAATATTAATACTAATGGCGTAGTAGAAAAAACCACCACCTTTATTTCATATATAAATTTCTTGTTCATCATTGTTTTACTGACGATTACAATGCAATTTAAACGTCGTCAAAAATGAGAACGATCTACACTTTCTCCCCATTATAAAGAATTATATGCAAGATGGTTGTTTTTTCTGTTGAAGTGAAAAAGTGTAATTCATTGGCAGATAGCACCATCGTGGTGGCTGTGCGATAAACAACTTAGTTTGAAATATTGGTAGATTTTTCTGTCAGTGAAAAAAGAGAAAAATTAGAGAAAAAAAATAATAGAATTAAGAATTATTTCCTTTTCTTTTGATTTTTACGGAAAAAGATCATAATAGCAACAGAGAATAAGGAAAGACTTAAAGGTACTAGAGTAAAGCCAGAAATTGGGTTTTTACCGGGCTTTGTTTCTGTTTGTGAGTTAGTTATACTAGTATCACTTGAACTAGGAGTCGGTATAAATAAGACGTAGTCGATGTCAATGGTATTTGTTTGAGAAAAATAGTCCCATGTATAGTAATCGGTGACAGTAAAGCCATCAAAGTCAGCTAGGATGACAGCACCCAAATATAGTAGGCCGTCGATTTTGTCGTGAACAACCTTTTGGCCATCAAGCATGAGCGTAATGGTATGATTTCCTTGAGGTAAGTCAAAGGTTTCTTTGAGCATATATTCTGCGTATCCATTGTTTTGAGCACTGTACGTGTAAATATATAGTACGGCTGCAAATTTAATGTTGCGGGAAATGCTGACGTTGATATAGAATTCAACTTGGTCGTAAGCAAGGTCATTGTTCAAATCAACTTTGGCATATGAAAACTCCAGTTCATCTGTTGGCGTTCGACTAAATTGGAGTGGACTGGTGTAATCATAGTTCATTAGACCTTGAAGTGGGATATTGGCAAGTGAACTTCCGACAGGGCTCGATAAGGAAGGATCGGTGCCAAAAAAGAGGTCAATGTCGTTTTCCAAATCAGGTGAACGTTCTACGATGTAGACAAAAAGTAAGTTAGCGTAGATTTTTGTATCACTGGAGTTTAATTCGATTTTTTCTCCAAAAAAGGGATCAATTGCGAAAGAATATGCGCCGAACCGTGCGGTAATATTTGTTATGCCCACTTGAAGTTCTGCCGTTGCTTTGAAACCAAGCATAGATAAGATGAGATAATTTTGTATGTCAAGTTCATATATAACACCAAAGTAAAAGATGTATGAGCCGGCTTGGGTCACATTGATGTTGAGATTAAAATTCAAGTAATCCCACGTGCCATCGGAGTTTTTGTCGACACCGTCGAGTTGGGAAATATCAAGGACTCTCACTGCGGGAGTAAAATCGAATTGATCTCTAGACAAATAATCAATGGTCGCAAAGATTTCACCAAATGGTGCAGAGAAATCGTAGTTGTTGCTATATCCGAACGCATCAACATGAAAGAGCCATTTATTGCTGAGCATTGTGAGCCAAATTTGTTTTGCTTCAATGCTCCACGTGAGGTTCTTATCTCCAGTTTCAGAGCTGGGATAAATCACTTGGTAGTCATAGATTCCAGCAAGTGGAAAATCGGGATTAAGCATTGGTATGCCGACAATCGTGGCTAGTGGAGAGAGGCTCATGTCAATGTAAATCTCAAATTGTGGCTTTTTAAGATGGTATTCAACTATAACATCTAGTGATTCGTATTTTCCATCATTGTCAGAATCGATTGGTTCAAAAAAGTAGTTTCCAGTGAAATAAAAGGGTAAGGCATCTATAAATTCAGTTCCATTATAGATATGTGATAAGGCAGCTGCGTAATAGATGGCTAAATATTGAGGTTGTTCGTCATCATAGAAATAGTAGTCTGGAGGTGGCGAATAGGTGCCATTGATGATACCGAGGTTGATAAGATCTAACCGTCCATGATATTTTGAAAGCGCCAATTGCATTCCGTCTAAAATGAGCGTGACATTTTGGATTCCTGTAGCATCGAAACTAACATTTGTGATTGTTCTGTCAAAAAATTGCCACCCGCGACTCTCGTAGTCGACAAAGATTGTTTCTAAAGCATATTCGCCGGTTTTTGTTACGTTGAACGTGAGTGTAACTTCAATGGCATCGATTTTTCCGTTATTATCCGTGTCTATAGGCTTGTCGTTCCATTGGAAAAGATATTCTAACGGTGACGGTTCGAAATCCTTCCACGAATAGGGGTTCGTAATATATCGTTTAAAAGGATGAAAGATGGTATTTCCGTATGATTGATCGGCTTCTTGCGTTTCAATGTAATACATGAATGAAAGTGCATTGACGTAATAGGGTCCGTTAATTCGGTGTGCACTTAAATCACTACCCACATAACGTGCTGTGATATTTGCAGTTTCTCCGGCATTTAAGTATACGCCACCATAATTTGAAGCCCCTTCAATTTGCGGCCGTAAAACAGTTGCTCTTTGATCGGTAATTGAAAAGAGCCACGAGCTGTAAAAGTCTATATAATAAAAGCCATCCTTATGTGGCGTTATTTCAACTGTAATCGCAAGAGTATCATTATTTCCGTTCTTGTCAGCATCATTTAAATAATCTACAATGATTGTTTCGAATAAAGGCTCAATGTCTGATCTCTGATTCATATTATTTGTCAACCAACTGATGATAAAGAAACTGTCAAAACTATACATGTCTTGTTCCATAAATACGGAGAGGACGGGAATAATAAAGGTTCCGTTGAAGTTCTTGTCCTCTAGCAGTCCGTCGAAATAGATTGAAAATTGTAGAACGATATCTGTTGGTCCAACAACATTTTGAAGTGTGTAATAGGCACCAATGAACGTTAGACTAGAAAAATTCTCATTTGTCATGACATAGGGCATGTTGATGTAGAGCGTCTCATAGGATTGTGGTTGCGTAAACTTTAATGTGAATGTATAAAGTACTTCCTCAATTTTCCCATTGTTATCTTGATCTAATGAAGAAACCATAGCGTGTTCCAAGTCAATATAGACATCTGGTACTTCAAATTGGTCATAGGTATAACTCGGTGTGGTATATGTTTTGACTTGGAGATCAAGAATGGTATATGTCAATGGATCTCCAATAAAAAGATAATCCAGCAAAAAGGATCCGTTAAACATTTGACGATAAATTTCCTCGCCATTGAAGGAAACGTTCAGCCGATGTGTGCCCGCAGTTAGATATAGTGTTACCCAGTCATATGTAAAACTATATTTCCCCAGTTCCCAATTATCACGATTTTGTGCTAATGACCCGATGATGTCATAAAAGCCATCTTTATACACAGCAATGTCAAACGAAATGACTAAAGAATCAATTTTTCCGTCATTGTCTTTGTCAACTGTGTTGGACGCATAATTCCCTATAATTTTTGCATCAGCCGTTAATAGTGCTAGGGACGTTCCAGTAGGAAGTGTGGTGATAGAAAGGGTGTAGGTTCCTGTGCCGGCATATTTCCAGACCATGATATAATAAGTACCAGTATACGGTGCAGAGAAACTAATTTTTTCATCAAGATTGAACCATGCTGCGGAATAGAACAGCCATGTGCCATTTTCATCCATTAATACCAGATCATAATCACTTTCAAAGTTTGTCATCTTCAAAATTAATGAAACATTGTCGTTTTCATTCAGTGAAAGTCGATAGAAATCGCGTGAGTCACCGTTATTGGCAAGCGTTCCGGTAACGTTATTATTGAGAGAAACTACTACCGCTGTATCTAGAGTTTCACCAGCATCGGTACCACTGTTGGCATCATTTTGTGCGGAAGTAATATGGAGGGTGATATTCAGAATATCGTTTGTTTCTACCAGTTTTATAGCAATACTATATGTTTCTCCGACTAAGGCATTACTAGGCACATTTACAGAAACATTAAAGTACAATTGACCGGGACCTGTCAATTGTGTTGTAGATAAAGTAGCTAAAGAACTTCCATTTCCTAAGACTTGTAAATTAAAGGTACCGGCTTGAGATGCAATTACATACGGTCTAAAGGATAGCGTTTCATTTGGGGAGGCAAACAATTCCAATGGCATTTCAGTGTTACTGGGTACTAATAATGCAGCTGGAAGCGTGCTCCATAAGTCATATGCTCGAGAAACGTTAAGACGTCCGATACCTTGGCGGAAAATTGGTTCCTTTAAATCGTCAACACTGCTTAATAAGGCTTGTTTAATCTTATCTGGAGAGGGATTTTCATTTTTAAAAGCTTGAAGAAGTAAAGCCGCAGCACCGCTCACATGCGGAGTTGCCATTGAAGTTCCTGAAAATGCTCCATAGGATTCACCAGGAAGCGTGGAAATGATATCAACGCCCGGTGCACTTATATCGGGGTCGATTGCACCTAATGGGCTAATACCACCAGAAGAAAAGGTAGCGACCTTATCATAAGAGGATACAGCGCCAACGGTAATCACGTTTTTTGCCATTCCCGGCGAGCTTACCGAGTCATCGAAATAACCAGCATTCCCAGCAGCGATTACTACTACAATTCCTTGGCTCCAAGCATATTCAACTGCAGCATTAAGCAGTGGTTCGACGTCTGTTGGTGGCCAACCAATACTCATTGAGATAACATCGGCATTATTTTGAATCGCCCAATCAATTGCCTTTAAAACCCAAGAAACGTACGCTCCACCGCCAGAATCAAGTGCTTTTGCATTGAGCAGCCAAGCACTTGGTGCCATACCAATTTGGTAGCCGTTTCCGGCGATTGTTCCTGCCACATGTGTTCCGTGACCAAAATAATCGGTTGGGTCTTCTTCGGGGATACCATCGTCGTTATAATCAACAAATGAGGCTTCAGCAATGATTTTTGGATCTGTTGTGGTGTCATTATTATCAAAGTCATCTAAATCGGGATGTGACTTATCAATTCCGGTATCAATAACAGCAACTTTGATACCCGATCCATTGACGCCGAGAGAATGCAATCGTGTTGTACCGACGTATCCTTCGCTGCCAAACCACAATGTATTGTTAAAATTCGGTTTATTGCGATTTATTTCTGTGAGTTGTGATTTCCATTCTTGTGGATCGATGATTTGGGCATACGAATCGATAAAGATTCGCTTTACACCGGAGATATACTTTAAGGAGTCAAGAACTACGGAATTGGATGTAGATACCATGAGAAAAGGTAGTGATTTGAAATCTTTAATTTCGACATCCGTTGAAGTTTTCTTTAAGAGTGTTTTAGCGAAATCGGCACTTTGAAAGGAATTAAATTGAACAATGTAACGTGCATGGCGAGCCTTTTGGAGATATTCTTTTGCATTTTCAATGTCATGTTTAAGATATTTATTCGCTATTTGTCCATCAAACGAACTAAAAAGAGAGGTTTTCTCCCACGTCGGTTGTAGAATTTTGTTTTTTTGTTGAAAAGTTTCTGGCGTCTTTGGGGCATCTGTTGGTGTTAATTCCATGAAATTTTCGTGTGCGTCATTTTCATTTGTGATTCCTTCATTCAAAGGTGTTGCTGGCAGAAGTGGTTGGTTGTTCTTATTTGTTAAGTGATTTGATGTTTGTGATAACGGATTTTGTAAGAAAAGTACACTTAGGGACACTATTACCAGCAGTACAAATGTCCATGCTGGAAATCTGTTTTTTATTATATTGTTGTGCAATATTTTCACCACATTACGTTTAAACGAGATTTTCTGAGCGAGATATTTCGATAAAACAATTCATCTGGAGACTTAAAAAAGGCATGAAAGCGGAAGTCGGCGTGACAAAAAAGAAAATTTTATGGGATATTTGAATTAACAATCACATTTAAAGGCTTCAATTTCGAAATCTTGAAAATATAAAGTTGGAAAACCTATAGGTGTATATAT
>WAPZ01000841.1 GCA_015520535.1 Candidatus Heimdallarchaeota archaeon | reverse complement strand
TTACATCCCTACGGGATTGGATTGACGATTTTATGAGAGAATGTAGATAAAAAATGAAATAACTAAAAAACAGAATTTCAACCAAATTTGCTTTTGGTTGTGAAACAGAATTGGAACGAATTTTTAACACGTTAAAGCGTGAGCGTTTTAGGAATAAATGTTCCAATTCGGGATTTGGTGAATTTAAACAAAAAAATTTTTAGTACTTACATAAACCAAGTTTCCGCTAGTGAGATTGCAAGGAAAACGATTTTATTAGTGTTAATTTCTCCATTAAGTAATGCTTCAATCCCGAAAGAATGTTATGCTTGTAGAAAACAACATTTAACAAAAATTAGGCTGCTCTAAAAAGGTCCATAAGTGAAATTTCGAGAAGCATAGCAACGTGAAATCTTTTGTTCTTATTGGAGTTATAAGATTTCTCGCTTTGCTCGAAATGTCTATTAAGAAAAAAGTCAAGATATATACCATCCCTATTTGCAAAAAAAATTCTTTTTTTTGCATTCTGACTTTTGGGCTCACTTTCATTGCCTCAAAGTTGTTTTAAACAGCATTTAATCATGCGAAGCATGATTTATTTGACCTTCGGATTCTGTCTATATTCTCTATAAGAATAACTGCAACCTTTGACCGTCTTGAACGGAGCTCCCTCTCTAGCTCAAGTTCAAGACGGTCAAGAAAAAAGATTTATAAACATTCATTGCAGTTTTGACAGCCTCCTTAAGATTCTTTCTTTACCGATTCAATTATACGTCTATTTGATCCTCTAAGGATAATGTAAAATTTGGAATTTTTTAAATTAGGGAGAAGATTATCCGACACAATTTGGCTCTCGAAGAGCATCATTTCGATTGAATCTTTTCTCCCTAATTCCAGAATCTCGTCTCTTGATAAATGCCTTCTTGTTCCACTCCCGTTAACTTATAAGCCCAATATTTCTTCTTAATTTTTATTTCATTGTATTCCTCCAACTATAGGGTTTGTAAGGTGTCTCATGCTTCATCATTGCCAGGCTTACTCGACAAATGTAACGAGCTATCTCATTTCTTGCTTCACTTTCAGTATAGCCCTTGCCCAGTAAGTACATATAATAGTCGTGTATATCATTCTTCCCACTTATGGCTGCTTTTGCAGCGCTCTTATAAGCCCATTTCATTAATGGATTGTAATGACCACGACGCTTGCCTTTTATGCTCTTACCACTTTCCTTTAACAACAACACCAGACCACAATAGCCGTAATATTTGTATTTATTCAAAAAACGTGTCGCATCTATTACTGTGGAATAGATCGTTAAACTTAGGACAATACCTATACCACTGATCGTCATCAGAAGCTTAGCTATCGGATACTTGCGAATTAAGCGCTGCATTTGAGACTCATATTCTGCCTTATTCTGCTCATATTTATTTAATAATTCAAGCTGCTTTTCATACACAAATAGTTCTAATTTTTTCTTGGGCCGGAAATCTTTGTTGTTCTTCTTTATGCCTTTTGAACGTTTGAAGGCGGCTATCTGATTCTTTAAACGAACGATGGCTTTGACCAAAGCAAAATATGAACTCATAAAACTCCTCAATTCGTACAAATCAGAATTGCTATGATAAACCCCCTTTAAGCTGTTACTCATAAGCAAATGAAGCAATTTTATTGCATCTATTTTGTCTGTCTTTGACCCCTCTTTCATTAAGGCATTTCTGTAAGGATCGCAAATTATGATCCGATCCATCACATCAAATAAATTTACATAAAGCCATTGAGCACCGGTGGTCTCTTCAATGACCAGTAGCTTCTTGCCAGCAAATTGAGAAAAATACGCTTCTAAACTCTCCATATCCGAAGCAACCTTGCTGGTGTATATCTTATTCGATCCACTACGTTTCCTTGCTATTACGGACTCAGTTGAAAAAGACCAATCCATCGCAAAAATCATGGAATATTCTTGCAAATCAATTGTTAAACACGTACTTTCGTAACTCATGGTAAGGCTCCTTTCATTTATTGTGTTTTTTAAATAATGCTTAAATATAAGCAATTTAATGAAAGTGAGCCTTTTCTTAATTTACCGACAGTAAATTAGCATTCTTTATTCTTATCGTATTTTAATGTTTTTAGCACAACAGGTTATCCTATTTATTATCTAAATTGACGTTATCATCATTTTTACGAGCAACCACCATACTCATCAATTCCTTGAGGAACAGTTTCTCGT
>WAPZ01000840.1 GCA_015520535.1 Candidatus Heimdallarchaeota archaeon | reverse complement strand
CAACAATATTATGAGGAAGTCCAAAAGTATAAAAAAGCCGAAAGCTATGACGATCCATGGCGTGAGATTGCATTAGAAATGGCAAAAGCCCTAGCTGAAATGCGAGGAGTTACGTTACAAGAAGTGCTAGAATATTTTGGTGTACCAGATGATTTTTAAATGAAAATTGTTTTATAAACCAAATGTTCTCCCATTATGCACTTTTTTGAAGCAATCAAAAGATATAAGAACTTTTTTTGGCGTATGTTTAATCGGACATTTTACCGGTATAACGAATCCGTTTTTTAAATAAAATGGATTCGTAATAATATCTGTATTTTTGACCAAAATTACACTCACAAAAGAGCGCTTTTGTGAGGGATAAACACAGCAATAAAATGAAAGAGGAGACTTAAACCATGGTTCTCACAGGACAACCAGTTTTAATTTTGAAAGAAGGAACTGAAAGACGTAAAGGTAGAGATGCACAAACATCAAATATTGCAGCTTGTGTTGCAGTTGCTGAAGCCGTCAAAACTACATTAGGTCCACGTGGTTCCGATAAATTACTTATTGATAGTTTAGGAGACATTACCATCACGAACGATGGGGCGACCATTCTTGACGAAATTGATATTCAACATCCAGCTGCCAAGATGCTCGTACAGGTGGCAAAGACGCAAGACCAAGAAGTCGGCGATGGTACTACCTCATCGGTTGTAATCGCAGGTGAACTACTCAAACGTGCAGAAAAACTACTCAAGCAAAATATTCATCCAAATATTATCATTAAAGGTTACAAGATGGCAGCGCAGAAGGCAGCAGAATATTTAAACGATATATCAAAGCCCGTTGGTTTTGATGACGAACAACTGTTGCAACAAATCGCGGCAACATCGCTCAACTCCAAGTCCGTTGGAACAGCGAAAGAATTGATTGCAAAAATGGCAGTAACTGCCGTTAAAAATGTTTTTGATCCAGAAACTGGGATTGTTGACCTAGATTTAATTACGATCATTCAAAAGCAAGGAAAATCGTTAGATGAATCAGAGATTATCAATGGTGTGGTGATTGATAAAGAAGTTGTCAATGCAAAGATGCCAAAAGAAATCAAGAATGCAAAGATAGCGCTCATTAATAAAGCGTTAGAAATTAAAAAGACGGAATTTGATGCAAAGATTCAAATTTCTGATGCTACTATGATGACCGCGTTTATAGATCAAGAACACGAGATGCTAAGAGAAATGGTTGATAAGATTGCACAAACAGGTGCAAACGTAGTTTTCTGCCAAAAAGGTATTGACGATTTAGCACAACACTTTTTAGCCAAGAAAGGCATTTTAGCCGTGCGAAGAGTTAAGAAATCTGATATGGAGAAATTATCCAAAGCCACTGGTGCGCGAATTGTTACAGACTTGGATGATCTATCATCAGAGGATCTCGGTGTAGCTAGCGTAAAAGAAGTTAAAATAGGAGATGACAAGTTAATTTATGTTGATGAATGTCAAGATCCAAAAGCCATGTCTATAGTTCTTCGCGGCGCAACCAAATATGTGACCGACGAAGCTGAGCGCTCATTAAACGATGCCTTAAATGTTATTGCAGACATCTTAGAAGATGGAAGAGCACTTCCAGGCGGTGGAGCAACTGAAATGAACTTGGCGAAAAATTTACGCGACTATGCAGCCAGTTTTCAAGGACGAGAACAATTAGCTATTCAAACCTTTGCAGAAGCTTTAGAAGCAATACCTAAAGTTTTAGCTGAAAACGCAGGCTTAGATAGCATTGACATCCTTGTAAAATTGCGCAATGCACATCAAGAAGGAAAAACTAGCGTTGGTTTAGAGGTCTTTAGCGGTGAAATCTCAGATATGTTTGAACGCGGAGTAATCGAGCCATACAAAGTTAAAATACAAGCACTACGATCCGCATCCGAAGCTGCTGAACTCATTTTAAGAATTGACGACGTCATTGCCGCAAAAGGAGGAAGTGAGGGAGCTGGCGCACCCGGAGGAGGTATGCCGCCTGGTATGGGCGGAATGGGTGGCATGGGCGGAATGCCTGGCATGTACTAAATCGTGTAAAATTGAAGGTGGAAAAAATGTCATTAGCAGGAACACCAATTATAATTTTAAAAGAAGGAACACAAAGAACAAGAGGAAGAGATGCTCTAAGAAACAATATTAGAGCTGGTATTATCATTTCAGATGCAATACGATCAGCATTAGGCCCCTTAGGCCGAGATAAAATGCTAGTAGACAGTTTTGGCGATGTTGTTATCACCAATGATGGTGCAACAATCCTAAAAGAAATGGATGTTACCCATCCAATTGCAAAATTCATTGTGGAATTAGCAAAAAGTCAAGACCAAGAAGTCGGTGACGGTACAACGACAGTTGCTGTACTCGCTGGTGAATTTTTGAAAAAAGCTGAGGAATTATTAGACAGTGGAATTCACCCATCAGTCATCGTTGAAGGCTATCGAATGGCAACTAAAAAAGCTTTAGAAGTCATAGAAGAAATTGGCACTGATGTCAAAGAAGATGATCGATCAATCTTGCGAAAAATCGCCATAACTTCCATGGGTAGTAAAGTAATTTCAACATATTCCGACTATCTTGCGGATTTGGTTGTTGATGCAGTTTTGGCTGTTAAGACGGAAAAAGGCGTTGATATCGATAATATCAAGGTCGAGAAAAAAGCCGGCGAAGATCTCAGTAATACACATTTGATTAAAGGTATTGTCCTAGATAAAGAAGTTGTTCATCCATCAATGCCTAAAAAAGTGGAAAATGCAAAAATCGCACTAGTAGACAGTGGTTTTGAAGTATCAAAAACAGAATTCAATGCGGAACTAAATATTACCGATCCAAGCCAACTTCAACAATTTATTGAGCGAGAAACCGAAATTATAGCCGAAAAAGTCCAAAAAATTGTAGACGTTGGTGCAAACGTAGTCTTTTGTCAAAAAGGTATTGAAGACATTGCACAGCATCTTCTTGCCAAAAAAGGTATTATGGCAGTTCGAAGAGTCAAAAAATCCGATATGGAGAAATTAGCCAAAGCCACTGGTGCGCATATCGTCACTGAACTAAAAGACATGACTGAAGATGACTTAGGATCCGCTGGAAAGGTTCATCAAACAAAAATCGGCGACGATGACATGCTTTTCATTGAAGATACACCATACTCCAAGTCAGTAACAATTTTAATTCGTGGTGGTACAGAACTTGTTGTCGATGAAGCTGAACGTGCAATCCATGATGCCCTATGCGTGGTAAGAAACGTTGTTAACACCGGAAAAATTGTTGTTGGCGGTGGAAGCCCCGAAATGGCAGTAAGCGCGAAGTTATTGAAATACGCTGATTCGTTCAAAGGAAAGGAACAATTGGCAGTTCGTGCTTTTGCAGAAGCTTTAGAAGCTATCCCACGTATATTAGCTGAAAACTCTGGAATGGAACCTTTAGATGTCCTTGTCGAACTAAGAAGTGCCCATCAACAAGGAAAGCATACCTTTGGCGTTAACCCCTTAGAACGAAAAGTTATGGATATGAAAGACAGTGGTGTAATTGAACCAATTGTCGTCAAAAAACAAGCCATCTCATCAGCATCTGAAGCTGCTCAAATGATTTTACGCATTGATGATGTAATTGCCTCTAAAGAAACTGGCGGAGCTGGTGGTCCACCAGGTGGCCCCGGTGCCGGCGGTGAAGATGGCGGAGAATTTGATTAAATTCTCTTTTTTCTTATTTTTCTTTTTCCTCGAAATCAACATTAATAATGATGGCGTTGGCCAATGATTGACATCTTGTTAAGAGACACCATTGAGTTTCTTAAGTTGCTAATTGCGACTACCGGCCCAATAGGACTCTTTTTTGCAATGATTCTACAAGCTATCATTTTCCCGGTACCGTCAGAGTCCATTTTAGCTTTAGCCGGCGCAGCATTTGTAGAAAAATATGGCTTAGAGTTAGGTCTTTTTTTGGCGATAGTATTCGGTATATTGGGTTCTTTAGCTGGGGCCACAATCTCTTTTTACATTAGTCGAAAAGGCGGCTATACTGTAGTAAAAAAATTCGTAAGCGAGGAAGATCTCGAATTTGCAACTATATGGTTTGAAAGAAATGGCTTTTGGGCAGTTCTTTTTGGACGCCTTTTGCCTTTTATACCATTTGACGGAATTTCGTATGCCAGCGGTCTAACACCAATTAAATTTCGGGATTTTATAATTCCAACCTTTATTGGCTTGATACCACGCGTGATTTTTTATTCTGCATTTGGTATTTGGGCGGATTCGCTTTTAAAGACACAATTTGAGCTGGGACTTCTAATCATAGCTCTTTTCATTGTGGCTTTATATGGGCTTTATCGTATTGTATTTTCACGTTTAAAAGCTGCAAATCGCCGCTTTAAGGAGGAAAAAAATGCTTTATATGAAAATGGAACAATACTAACTTCTAATTTGGAATTGAACGATGATCAGTCTTCTTAAGGTTTAAACCATTCAAACACATAATACTTTACGGTTTCATCAGGTAAAATAGTAGCAATCACATATCTTTTTTTGACCGTATTTGCCAATCTTCCTGCACGAACTAGATCAATAGGTTCGATTCGTTGATTTCGATAGAGTACAGCAACTAAATATGGTGCGTGATCGATTCCTGGACCGCGTTGATAAACACTAAAATTCACCCCAAATTTAAGACCTGGACGGACAATATAATTTTTATCTCTTAAATCCTTATAGACTAAATATAAATCATTATAATTTAAAAAGATTTCTTGACTATGGCGTATAAAGTCTTCAAGTGGGAGTTTTTTGTTTTGGTAATAAACATGGATTATATCCTTTTCATATAGATAGCGTGCTTCTAAAAGATCTAACTCAAGAGGTCGTTCAAAATAGGGAGACTTGGGCTTTCGAATTCCCACGGGTTGTCCATAATACCCTAAGCGATAAAGAGCCGACCCAATACGATGATCCCATACAAGCACGCGAGTGCCAGTAAAATCCGTTTTATACGGGGGAGCAAACTCTAGTTCCGAAGAAGTATCCGTTTCCATTGTTGAACTCATAATTTTATCCTCAATAATACGATAAATGAGGGCACTCAAAATAATTGCTCATGACCGCATTAGGGAACGGCTTAAAAAAATAGAATAATAGTGGTTAATTGATCATGCGAGGGCGCCACAATGAACAAGAGAGACTTACCCTTCAAAATAAGGATTTTGAGCTTGATACTGATTTCAGTAATGGCAGTAATAGCTGCAAACGTAATTATCTATCAAAATATTGGGTATAATCAAAAGACACAAGCGGTTTACGCCCAAAGTACTGAGTTTCCAGAACTTGTAGTAAGAAAAGAAATTGTAAAGGAAAATCGGAGTTATGCAAAAACAGAGGTTCAAATAAATGAAACGTTTACTCTTTTAGTAACCATCAAAAATATTGGAAATGCTCCAGCTTATAATGTGACGGTGAATGATACGTTTTTCCCGGAATGGGTGTTTGAACCGCTCACTGAATTAATTTTGCCAAGTTTTTGGAAAATTGACAATAATACTCAAGTAAGTTTTGGCTTTACCTTTATCGCAAAAAAAACTGGGCTTTATACCTTCAAGCCAGCAAAAGTAGTCTATTGGTCTCAACCAACTAACAATCCTAACGCACAAAAATACGTTACTTACTCTAGCAAAGCTATACTGGAAGTTTCACCGTTACCACCCGAAACAACACCGTTATTTACGCTTTTCCAAGAAGGTTTAACGGGAATTTCATTATTAGTAACATTACTGCTCATATTTTACATTATTTCATTGCTACTCTCAAAAACGCCAAAACCACAGGCTGCAACTAAAAAATAACACGAAATTTGACAAAAAACGCATATTTCTTCTTTTTTCCTCTTTCTTGCTGGTTTTGCAGAGCTATCCCTCATGT
>WAPZ01000839.1 GCA_015520535.1 Candidatus Heimdallarchaeota archaeon | reverse complement strand
GTAAGAATGAAAAAGTCTTCGTAGAGATAAGGGTCAAAGCCATGTTTTTTTAAGAATTTATGGAGTGTTTTGATGCGTTTTTCTTTTTCCTTTTCTGGAAGATCCCAAACAAGGACAATTGGATGTTTGCAGACCGCACATAATGGCAAATTTAGTTTTCGTAATTCAGAATCGTCTTTAATGTTGAACCATTCGAACGGTTTATAGACAATTTCAGGTTTAGTCTTTATTTGCTTCATATTATTCCTCCTACGTGCGTGAGGATTGATTATTTGAAAGCAGCCTCCATCCATGGACATAATTTATTGATACATATAAAGTATTCCGCAAACATCATCTAATCACTGTTTTTTGTTTTGTTTAAACTTTTCTGTCGCATTCTGATATTATTTGTGGAACTATTGATTAGGTGTTTCCGATATTTCAGTAGAATTTCGGAAGTTATATTTTATGGCAATAGCAAACGTTACCAAATAAAGCTAGAACTACAACTACCATCAATTGATGGTAATATCACAGACGTTTTTGTAATCGAAATTACGTAAAAGAAACCTTAGCATCTGAAGAAAAAGGTCCCTATCTATCTAATAGTTAGGATCATTGGAATGAGCTGCGATATCACAATCTTCATGAACAAGATCGTGGACATCGCAGTTGATTCGTTGAAAATAAAAAAAATGTAATTCAGTATCAATGTAGACATCTTCAATGATATTATCAGCTTGATCTTCGATCTCTAGTGGCGGTAAAAATCTTCCACATAACGAACAACGCGGTTGGCTGGTACCAGCAAGTTCAATTAAACGTTTTTCATATTTTTCTATAATCTGTGTATCAACGTCAATGTCTAAATCAGGTATGATTTCTTTCTTCATAAGCCCTCATCCATTTTTTTCCATTCTTGTTTCACTTAAGTTAATAGGAAGAATTTTCAAGAATTAAAGCAAATGAAAAAGACTATAGGTTAGCATCAAATATGTCAGTAAAGAAGTGAAAAATGAAGCCATAATTAGTAAAAGGAGTTATTCGTGCACGTCGTCTGCGGTATCGCAAAGATAAAAAATCTCACCCGTGAGTTTAGGCATACGATCTTCGTGATCAAGATGCCAAATGACGTCACAGTGTTCATGAACCACGCCGTGGGTCTCACAGCACCAAATATAGACATAGTCCAGTGCGTCGATGTCACCTTCGACATTTGCCACATAGTCTTCATATTTTTGAATGCGTTGTTCTTTTTCACTTTCTGGCATATCAAACGTAAAAATGAATTCTCTGCCACACAAAGGACAGAATTTTCCGGTCTGAAACTCTTTTTTCACTCGGATTTTTTTAATGTGTGTCTTCTTTTGAGTCATTTTCTCACTAACCTTTCATGTGATGCTTTTATTTAAACAGTTCAACCGATAATTTCTAAGATATTTTGTTATTGTGCTTTTTAGTAACAACGTTCGGCTTGTATTGTATAGTTACGGAAAAACCTACCTAAAATGAAGGATAAAAAACACTAACTAGCTAGTTAAGTCAATCTGAATTTAATCACACGATTACTATTAATTTCTGATGATGCTTTATAACCAAGATTTTTATATTATTCGGAATATGCTTTTATCTGATAAAGTAGGCACCCCGATATGGTGAGAGGAAATCGTGATAGAGAGTAAAATTGGCTCAAAAGGAGAAATTTTTCTTCTCAAAAAGATCCGCGAAATATTAGACTTGGTTCCCTCAACTCCAATTATCATAGAGGTTGTGGGTAATGAATTAAGACTTAGAAAGAAAGTAACAACTCTTGATCTCATCGAGAACACGCCAATAAAACGCCGACTTACACAAAAAGATCTTGAAAAACTCGATAACAAATTACTGAGGATTTAGAGCAATGAAAATTTTCGTAGTTTCTACTTATCTTTTACTCGTATTCGGTAAATCATCGATCCACTACCCAAAACAATTTTAGAATATATTACTCGTGTAAAACTACTCATTTTAATCTCAGAAATGTTCTTCTTTGAGGCGCAGAACCAAAATTTTTAAAACCCAACTTAAAAAGACCTTTTAGCTTTCACCAATAAAAGCACAGGCCGAAGAGCGTTTTTGATTAGAACAGCAACGTCTTGTCGTAGAACTGTATCAGTCACTTGAGC
>WAPZ01000838.1 GCA_015520535.1 Candidatus Heimdallarchaeota archaeon | reverse complement strand
GCCTGAACAAACACCCCACCGAATCTGAAGACAACACCCTGAATGCACGAACGACACAATACATCGGGCGTGTATTTACCTTGGTCGAACCCATCGAAGATGGTTATGGAAAAATTCACGTCGATGATTCGTATTGGCAGGTCAGCGGCCCAAACTGCGAAAAAGATAAAAAAGTAAAAGTCATCAGCGTTGATGGCATGACATTAAAAGTGGAACCGATTTAAACGCAAAAGAACATGGTTTTTTGTTCTCACGAATTTGGTCTCAGCAGGAACACAGGAACCCGAAAAAAATGCTCATTGCCTACTGATAAAATTGCGACTCATCTGCTGATATTCTTCAAACAATAGAACCACTACTGCTTTGTCACCGTGCTTTGTGACAATTTTCGGGACATCAACGAGCCCTGAAGTGGAATGCCTTTATTATGCAATAATGGCGTGATAGCGATAGCCAAAAAAGTGTATAGCCTTACGGGGCTGCTGAATGTGATTACTATAACTCATCCTTCATTACCGTTGATAACTGTGAAGAACCTCGCTCCTTCAATTGTTCAATGACCTGCTGCCGATCTCCCTCTGAACGATTTTGACTGAGTTTGTACTTGCATTGTATCTCGGTAATTTGGATTTTAATGCCAACGATTGCATTTAGCATTGACTCTTTATATTCGGGAGCCCAGGAAGCTTCAAAAGATGATTCATATATTTTTGTGAGTTTATCGACAATATTTCCCAGTTTATTTGGGGTAGTAATTAATTCAGCTCTCCCGTAAACATGAACCGCCTGATAATTCCAGGTTGGAACACCCGGTGAGTCATACCAGGATGGGGAAATGTAATCATGCGGGCCTTGAAATGTTACCAAGAGCTCCTGCTCCTCTAAGCCCATCCATTGGGGGTTTTTCTTCGCCATATGCCCTACCAAAAACGCCCCTTCGTTTTCAAGATAAAATGGGATGTGTGAGGAAAACAACTTGCCATCAAGCAAAGATATTAGTTGGCCAAAGGCATTGTGCCTTATAAAGGCCAATACCTTTTCTTGATCAGTCACTTTAAAATGTTGAGGTGTATACATACTTTCCTGGAATTATAACATTACCCACCAGCCACACTATTTTTAATATCTTTTTAAGGTCTAATTTCAATTGGAGTACCTACCTCAACCAATTGCCATATTTCATCCATTTCTGCATTTGTTACTGCTATGCAACCATCCGTCCAATTAAACCACTGCATTAACCACGATAGCCAACCAAACCCATTTTTTTGTCCATGGATCATTATCAACCCTCCGGGATCAACACCTATTTTTCTGGCCCTAGCTTTGTCTTCTTCATTTGGGTAGGAAATATGAATGGCTTTATAAAAAGAACTGTCGGCCTTCTTGTAATCCAGAATATATTTTCCTTCGGGTGTTCTTTCGTCGCCCTCTTGCTGCTTATGCCCTTTTGGGTTTTCGCCAAACACAACATCATATTCTTTTAACTGCTTTCCTTCTGAGAGCAGATATATCTTCTTTTCTGATTTATCAACCAAAACTGAATCAACCTCTCCGCCAACCGCAAAGCCAAGGGTAGAGATAGAAACGATAAGGGCTAATATTAATATAGTGTATTTCATTCGTTAATCCACATAATGCCTTAAATCGCCAACAAGAAAAAATGGTGTTTTTTTTGTAGAATGGAACCGTAGCGACTGGCATAAAACAAACAACGCTGTTGGTTGTCCGGGTAACTTGTGATACAACTTATGGAGCATTAGAATTCTCTACCCTTATACCAATGTAAGGCATCCACCACAACCCAGCTTCCATCCTGTTTTTCAAACCAAAGTGTTAGAATGCAATCCCCTTGATTCCATGAAGCTTCCTTTATCCATTTAGATTCCTTTCCACGACTGGAAAGTGGAAATAACACCTCACCAAATAATTCCAGCTTCGTAGAAAAGCATCATAATCATACATCAATCCCCAGCGCAGGAAAAACCATTGGCTGTAATTATTCACCCATAAAATGTACCACCCCTAGGTGTTTTTTTCAGTCACGGCAGGCTAACCTACTTGACCAGCCTTGTTGATCATTTTCAGTTTATCGCCACTAATAAGCCCCACTTTTAAATCATTTGCCTCATAGATAACGTTACCTTTATGAATCACTACACCATCTGCAACGCCCATAGGCATTGGCTTTTTAAACACCCGCTTGATATGTAGCTGATACTGAATTGAACCAGCATCTGGATAAATTTGACCCGTAAACTTTACTTTACCCACACCTAATGCTCGCCCCTTGCCCGGCAAACCTGACCAACCAAGAAACACACCCAAGAGCTGCCAGAGTGCATCCAACCCCAAACAACCAGGCATCACGGGGTCTCCTTGAAAATGACAACCAAAAAACCAATGATCTGGATGAATTTTCAAACTTGCATTAAGCTGCCCCTTCCCAAACTGCCCTCCACTGTTAGCAATACTCTCAATTTCGTCAATCATCAACATCATGGCGCTAGGTAACTGGGCATTGCCTTCGCCAAAAAAAACTCCATTCGCCATTTCCAAAATATCTGTCTTTCGATACTGCATTGGCCTCTCCAACTATGTAAGGGAGATGCAGTTTTACCAGTTTTTAGAAATTATCAATTGTATAAATCGGACCTGAACCTATCAAAAAAATCTCCCGGGTTTGATAATAGATGTTTTTTGAAATCTTTGATTAAGTGCGGCTGGTCAAAAAAACCCATCTCCAGAGCCGTCTTCAGTGATTTTTCTGGCGTTAAGTATAACTGTCTACAGACATTCTGAATTCGAATTACTTGAGAAAATGTTTTGGTATTCAATCCCGTCTGCCGCTGAAATATCCGGTTCAGGTGGCGGGTGCTCCACCCTATGCTATCAGCCAATTGACTAATTCTCATGTTCCCAAGGGATTGATATATCAAACCCAACGCTTGATCAAATTGTAAACTTGATTGTGGTTTGTAATTTTTCAACAACCATGTTTCACAAACGTCAACTCGCTCTCCAAAATGCTGGTATTGATAGATATTGTTATGAAGCTCCCCAAAACCACAACGAGGCAGAAATTTTTCATCAACAAACTGGGATGTAATTTCAGAAACATCAAGATCAAAAAAGTGTCGTAAGGCACCGGGATAAAATCTGATCCCGAAATACTCCCCTGCCTCCATAATTTTAATATCACATGCTCTTAGTTGAGCACCACCTATCATTGAACCTTGGGGTGATATGAATATTGATTGGCAGCCATCAGGTATAACTGGGTAAGGTGTTGGCCTCTCAGCCCGGATTTGCAAATAAGAATGAACAACTTCCTTTAAAGCCCTACACGGATACGAATATTTCAATGAAAGACCAAAATTATTTAATCCTGTCTCAGTGATTGTTGGTTGAAATGGTCTAAATAATTCATTCATCTAACATTACCATAATAAAGCGACCCCTACCTTTTCATGACTCACCAAAGTTTTTCGATTGATCAAATAAGGGTAGCGTCCCCTTATTGTCGCACAAAATCCAACCTAATTCGTTATGTGTTGGTCTGCCACGAAATAGTTTTAGATTCGCAATCTTTAACAAACTCATCTTTTCCTTCACAGTATATCTCAATATTATTGTTACATTCCCTAGCTAATTTTTGTTTTAAAACTGCATATTCTTGCATTACTTTTGGATGTGATTTCAGATAGTCTCGAAAAGCAATATGTCTAATTAGTGCCAGCCCGAAAACCCGTGAAACAAGCGACGATTTCGGGCGAGGTTAATTCACCCACTAATAAAATGGGTACTGTTGCGTGTTTTAAGGGGTATTTCAGTACCACCTGACAACATTGTGCGGGTTTTACGAAATCTCGGCCAGCAT
>WAPZ01000837.1 GCA_015520535.1 Candidatus Heimdallarchaeota archaeon | reverse complement strand
TAGGATACCTTTTAGGAACATTGGAACGCTTCGTTGCCTTTTTACCTGGTTTATTGTTAATTGTTCCCGGTTTAATGGAAATGCGCGGCAATATTTCTACGTCACTTGGTCAACGGCTGGGCACGGGAATTCACTTAGGATTAGCGGATTGGCGGCACCCTTTTACTAAGTTTATTAGGAATCAATTAATCGCAACCTATAGCTTAAACTTTCTCGTGAGCTTTTCGTTGGCAACTATCAGTTTTTCTTTTTCGTTGATAGTCGGTTTAAGTACCATAAGTTATTTTGGTATTTTGTTTATAGCTATTTCAACGGGAATGATTAGTGGGTTTATTCAGAGTTTTATTTCGCTTTTTGTGTCCTTATACAGTCATTATCGTGGACTCGATCCGGATAACGTCACTGTTCCCTTTTTAGCAGCAGTCGGTGATTTATTGACAATTTTAATTTTAATTGGTGTTATAGACCTATATCTGGTGCTAAGCAGAATATTTCCTTTCTTAATTTGAATAAAAATCATAGGTGGCTTCCCATGTCTTCATACCGCAGTTCACCTGGTGAAATTATTCGTGATAGCATTGTTGTACTGATTGGCGTGCTCTTTATTTCTGTGTTGACGGGTCATCGCTTAGAAGAAGCCACACAACTATTTTTTGTTCAATATCCGTTTTTAATTATTGCGCTACCTTCAATGATCAGCCAATGTGGTGATCTTTCCGACGTGTTTCTAGCTCATATTACTAGTAAAGTGTATTTAAGTACCGTGGACGAACATTTACGTCCCTATAGTGAAGTTATCTCAGATTTTATTGGCGTCTTTCTAAGTGGCTCAACTTCGTTCTTTTTACTTAGCACCATTGTTACTGTGCTCAACTTTCTTATCTTTAAAAGAAATGTGTTTTTCCTCAGCATTTACTTAGTGATTATGTTAAGTGGATTGATTACTATGACAATAATGAGTACCATCGGCGTATTTTTGGTTCTTTATCTTTATAAAAAAGGCTTAAATCCGGATAATTTTACTGCTCCTATTACTACAACAGGTGGCGATTTTTTAGCGACCTTATTACTCGTTCTTCTTAGCTCAGTTCTTTTCTAATTTCATTCGAAAAATAAACTTTATATTTGTTTGGTCACTTTTAAAAGCGGGTGGTCGAATCGCAACTATTTTTTGTCCACTTTAATAGAGAGAGCTCATGAACAAAAAAGTAAAGGATTATTATGACAGCACAAGAATCTAATATTCCATATGTTGGGCCGGCAAAGCCGTTCACACGCTTTGTTCCACCAGAAAATTTCGAAAAAATCAAGAATATACTTTTGAATTATAAACTTACTTCCTTAGAGTTGGGCATGAATCGTGCCGCCTTGGGCAATCGACAACTTGGTGATCAACAGCCCTACCCCACCGAAGATCAAGCAAAAAAAGTCAGTGAAATCCTTTCACCTTTTTATCTTAGCATACATACTGCATACACCATTACTCTCACCAGTACAATTCCCTCAAAAATCCGTATGACGAAAGCTCATTTTACAATCTTATTTCGTCTTGCCAAAATACTCAGTGTTAAGCATTTAACCTTTCATAGTGGTAGCTTTACCACCAACTTTGCCGAACGCAAGGAAAAAATCATCGAACGGGTAAAAAAGAGAATAAAGGATCTTTTAAAACGAAGAGAAGAATTAGACGCTACTCACGTAGAATTAGCGCCAGAAGTTGGGGGAAAGGTTAACAGTTTTGCTGATTTTGATACGTTAGCCACGCTAGCCCAAGAACTTGGCATCTTGTTTACGTGGGACTTCAGTCATGATTTTGCCCGTGGCGGAAATGTAACGAAAAAAGAAGGTATTCTCCGACGGCTAGAAAAACTAGATCATTTAGATCTTTCCTCCTCACGACGACTACCAATCCATTTATCAGGTATAATCGTGGGAAAAATGGGTGAGAAAGAACATGTAATGCTAGGACAAGGAAGTGGAGTCCCTTGGAAATTATTTTTATCCGTTTTAAAGGAACAAAATTTTGTTGATAAAGTAAATATTATCTGTGAATCAAAAAGTAAAAATTCAGAAGGAAATTCAATTGCTGATGCGCAACGCATTTTACAGTTTCTCATGTCAGATGAAGTTGTAACC
>WAPZ01000836.1 GCA_015520535.1 Candidatus Heimdallarchaeota archaeon | reverse complement strand
TATAATATTCCATTGATTATTGGTAATCCCGCTACAATAATGTCAAAATATGTGGGTGAAGCGGAAAAAAAGACAAAACAACTCTTTGAGCTGGCGAGTTATCTCAAACCTTGCATAATTTTTGTCGATGAGGTGGACAAATTATTACCCAAAACTGCGAGTGGTTCTGATGCTCCCAAACGCGTCGAAGGCCAGTTTTTACAAGAAATGGATGGAATTGGTTCGAATTCTGGATTTGTGGTTGTTTTTGCTACCAATGACCCCATGAACTTAAATCCTGCACTCATCCGTCCCGGAAGAATTGATCGAATTGTATTTGTTCCACCGCCTAATTTTGAGGCAAGAAAAAAATTATTTGAAATAAATTTACGCGATATCCCATTAGGAACGCATGTAGACAGTATAATGCTGGCTGAAAGAACCACACCACGGATTGAGGGAAATATTCGCCGTTATTATTCCGGCGCTGACATTCAAAATATTTCGTCGACTATTAAACGCCTAATCTTTCGGGTATGGGCTGAAAAAGGAGAAGTCCAACCAGAAAATTACGGTAAACCGTCGTTACCGTTGAATAGGAGAACACCGATAACTCGACAACTGGTTGAAGAAGCATTAAAAACAGTTCCTCCCTCTATATCTTCCGAAATGATGAATGAATACTTCAATTGGGCAAAAAAACACGCTTCATATCTTCCTTTTCATGAACCAGAAGAAATCACATGAGTGAACCGAGAATCGACACCCAATAGAAGAATAGGGATAGATGAACAACCAATGAGAGATAAAAATAAGAAAAATGCATCTCAGACTTTTTTTGAGAATATTCAGATTTATCTCCAAGAAAATGATTTACCGAAAGCCTTCGAGACTTTTATTCAGTGGGTACAACATAGTCTCAGCACAAAAAACAAAGATCTGACAGACATCTATTTGCTACATAGTTGTACCACACTTTCTGAAAAAATGCTTAAATATCCAGAATTATTTAAAAAAACATTTTCTTCACAAAAAATACAGATGTATGTAGAGAATATGGATCTAATTTTCGATTTTTGGATAAAAGAGCCGACTGATTCCGAAAAAAAAGCCTCATTTCTTCTTCAGAAAATCCTCCTTCATTCCGTGTATTTGGATCAATTGAATGATAAAAAGGAAATTAAAGAATGGTTACAACGCTACTTTTACCACATTACCATAACTATTGACCAACACATCAAAATTGGATCGTCTCCTGCAAGAGTTATTCAAATGTTTATTGAAGCCTTAAAAATGGAGGAATTCGCTAAAAAATACGAATTACTCTCATATCACGCGGATATTTTGAAAAAAATGACCCGCTATCTCAGCACTTTAACGCATTCTGAATCATTAACGCAAAATGAGGCACATGAAGTGCTGCAGATCCTGAATGACCTATTTTCAAGTGAACAATTAAGTTTACAGCTTTCCATCGAAACGCTTGAGACTTTACTAAATACTTTAAAGTCTATAAAAAGGCAATTTAAGCGATTTAATCTTGAAGATCAAGTAAAATTTTTAGAAGAAACCATTCAAAAAAGACTTATAGATCATTCACGGCATAAAAACAAAGAAACTCACTTAACTGTTCAGATTCTTAAATTATTGAAAAGAAAACCCGGTAACCGCGCTTCATTCCATGAACTTCTTCTTACGCTCAATATATCGGATGCTAAATCTTTTGAAGCTATCAAAACCGTGCTGAAAAAAATGCAAGAAGAACAGCTTCTTCGTATTGACGAAAAAAATAATGAAATCGAATTACTCAATATTCACAACGACGAACTCGACTTATTATCCATTGGAAAGACTAACCCCGTCATCAGTTTTTCTGATCTCCTCCTTAAAACAAAATGGTCGTCACAACGACTCTCAACAGCTCTTGATTCGTTAGAAGCAAAAGCTTTAATCAAAAAAGAAATGACTGTTGATGGCTTAGTTATTTATTTTTTGGTCTAATGAAAGATATTTATGGCTTGTGATTTTTATGCGAGAGTTTACGTGTCGTGTCACAGCATTGACAAAGCGATTTGGTGCGGTTGTTGCTGTAAATGATGTTTCTTTTACTTTGTCACACGGAGAGATTTTTTGCTTGGTAGGACCTAACGGTGCCGGAAAAACGACAACCATTAAATGCATATTAGGCATAATACGCCCAGATAAAGGACAAATTGAATTACTTGGTGAAAAAATGCCACATCGACGAAAAAAGATTCTTCGACAACTTGGTTATTTGCCACAGACAAGAGCGCTTTATTCAACACTCACAGTTCGTGAAAATTTGTGGTTTTTTGGAAAAATAAAAGATATGGATGGAAAAATTCTTAAAAAAAGGATCGACGAAATTTTAGAACGTTTGAAATTAACTGAACATGCTGATAAATTAATTATGCATTGTTCTGGGGGAACACAACAACGTACTGCCCTAGGTGCGGCTGTCATTCACGAACCGGAATTTTTGGTCTTAGATGAACCCACCGTTGGCTTGGATCCTGTTTTACGAACGGAATTTTGGAAATATTTCCGTGATCTTGTTCGAGAAAAAAATATTACTGTATTATTGACTACTCATTATCTTCAAGAATCTGAATATGCAGATCGTGTCAGTATCATGCGTAACGGAACGCTCATCGCCATTGATTCGCCGTCCGCATTAAAAAAACGCTATAGTTCAGTTACCATGGAAGAAGTCTTTTTAAATGCCATAAAATGAAATATCAAGATGAAATTGGTGCAAATAATGCAACTAAAGAGAAAATTGAGTCACTTTAATTTAATGATTTATGTGGCGTGGCAAGTATCCAAACGTCTTTTACGAGATAAAAGGACATTAGGATTAGTGCTTTTAGGACCGATTTTTTACGTCTTTATATTTGGATACGGCTTTGCCGGTGAAATCAAGCACCAACCTATTGAGATAATTAATTTAGACCAGAAAGCAACTCGTACAATTCCTTTTGTGAATCGGAAACTCGAATTGGATATTGGAACTCAATTGGTAAATGAACTAAAAAATGATGATCGCGTTTCCATTAAAAATGTTTATACTCAAGAAAACTGGACGTCAACAACGTTTGAAAATGCTAAACAAAAAGTATTGGATAAAAAAATAAAAGCCGTTATATTAATTCCCGAAAATTATTCCAAAGAAATATTAAACTCAATTATTTATCAAGAAAATGTGACTGAAGCGGTTATTCTATATTTAGATAACTCAAATCCACAAGTGGGTTCCATTATTCTTCAAGCGTTTCGAGAGGCCTTTCAAAAAGCCTTGGGCCAGTTTCAAGAATCGTTGAATTTTTCTATAGAATATGGCTATGGTGAAAATCTCACGCAATTGGAATATTTTTCACCGATTGTAATTGCGTTGGGAACCTTCGTGTTTTCGCTTATTTTAGCCTTAGTTAACATAATTGAAGAACGAAGAAGCGGCACGTTAGATTTACTTTTGCAATCTCCACATGATAAAAGCCAAATCATCTTTGGATATATGATTCCTTTTGCCGTAGTGGCATCGTTGCAGACAATTGTTATCATTACCGTTTCTGCCCTCTTATTTGATGTTAATTATGGTTCTCAATTACCCTCATTGTTTGTAGCGGCTATTTTGATGTCCTTTACGTCGCTTAGTTTGGGTATTTTTCTTTCTACGTTTGCTAAAACAGAGCTTCAAGCAATACAGTTTGTTCCAATAGTTCTTTTTCCAGCTATCTTCTTGAGTGGTGTGATCTTGCCATTGGAATCAATACCAGAGTATATCCGCTGGTTTTCCTTTCTTATACCGCTGACTTATGGAATTGAATTGCTACGTACAATTATCATTGAACAACGACCGCTTGACATCTTTTCGACACCCTTTTTGGCTTTAATTGTGTTTATCACGGTGTTTATTGTTTTAAGCCGCGTAACATTGCGTGAATCTTGACTCATTTCTACTTTTTTATGTGTTATGAGAAAATCCATTTGTATGCATTTTCTAGGGCTATTTTTAGTGGTTCTAAGCGTGGATCGTCAACAAAATAATCCAGATAGATTTTTTCTGATAAAAAGTCGATTTTGGGTATTTCAGCCAAGATTGGGAATGCAAATTTTTTGTTGATCGCTTTTACTGTGTTTTGGAGTTCCTCATAGTTTTTTTGATGTTCTTGGATATCTTTAATCATTGGGGTTCCCGTGTTTTGAGAGGTTGTTGAAATCTTACCTTCAAAATTTTCTTTTTGGTTGATGACTAACGCTAATTGAGCGTCATCACTTAATTTGCTGTAGATATTATTTGCCAATTCCTGGAGCCCAATAATTTCGGATTTAGTGGGACGAGTAATATAAATTATATGTGTCGCAATAATAAGTGCATCTAGAGAACGATACGTGATTCCCGGCATGTTATCCACGATTAAGAGGTCAAATTTGTTTTTTTCGAGAAACTGAATGGATTTAAAGAGTTTTTGTAATATTTTTGTTTCTTTACTGGTGAATTTTGCACGTAGATCGGATTCTTGCTTTAGAAATTCTAACGAGGTATAGGAAATTAAAAAGGGTTCGTTCCACTTCGGTTTTTTTCCGTCCGTAGTAAAAAAGACATCATCGATGGAACTTAATCCTAACAAATAATCCGTAAAATATTTCATTTTTTTTGCCGGTACTTGTAAAGGAAAATAGCTGTGTAACGACGGAGCTCTTAAATCAAAGTCGATTAATGCCACTTTTTTCCCTTTTGTTACAGCATATTGCGCTAAATTTACCGCAAATGAGGTTTTTCCCGTTCCTCCTTTAAAACTATGGATTACTAACGAATACATTTGCTCTTCCTCTTCTTTTTTGTAAAGTTGCACTTTTCCCTTTTCTTTATTGTTGTTCGTCGTCTTTTGGGATGTAATAAACGACATAATGTCGTCCGTTTTCAACAACACGTTTTTTTTCAAGAATCCCGTGACGTTCCAGTTCATTTAAATATCGGCTTTCTAGTCCATGTGTTCTTCCAGTCAACTTTGCTACTTGAGTACAGGTGGCTTCTCCCAATTTTTGAACGGCTTTGTAAGTTTTCAATGTCCCCGGTCGCATTTTCAATATATCCATACTCGTGATTTCTCGGCGACGTGATTTTCGTTGTGTAGTTGCTTGGATTTCTGATTTGTCTGTGACGGTTTGCTGTCGTGCAGATAAAGAAAATCCTTGTATAATAAGATCAAGTTTATCATTAACTTCCGTAAGTTCGCGTAATATTTCCGCTAAGAGGGTTTTAAGTTCATCTTGGGTCGAGGACTTTAAATGTTGTTTTCCTTCCATTCTACACAAGCCTCACGTAAAAAAACCTATTACACGTACAATTATACCAAAATGTATCATGATATCTGACTATATAGCTCTATCTTTTCTCCACATTTAAATATTGCGTTTTAAATTGAATCGGACATTTTATAAAATTGCTATTTTATAGTCTTCATAAAGACGCATATCATGCTTGTTTTCTTTAAACGCAATAGTAATAATAATGAGCTGATAAAGAACAAACATTTATTGAAAAAAGAGGAGTCCTTACGATATATGATCTTACTGCAGTTAATGGATCAAGTACAATTCATTTATGAGCTTATACTGGCAAAATTGGAACTTCAAGGCTTAAATAGCACTTTTAAAATTAGAGAGGATTTAAGGACTTTTGAGTTGTATTCCGGTGATGTCGAAGTTCTTCGACGTCGGTTAGCATATTTTAAACATGT
>WAPZ01000835.1 GCA_015520535.1 Candidatus Heimdallarchaeota archaeon | reverse complement strand
TTTAAATACACTGGATTTTTATCACCAATGGAAAGAAAGATAAAACCAATTGAGTTTTCCAAAAAGAAAATCACGTGAGTAAAAATGAGTTCGATGGATTTTTCAGTAATAATTGACCGTTCGCATCCATATCGTCCGCGTATTAAGTTTTTACCATCTTTAGGACTTTCATTGCTCGTTCCCATTCTCTTTGCTTTCATTTTAAGTTTAACGGGATTGATTAATGATCCCATTGTGTTCCAGCTATCAGCGATAGTCATGGCAATTCTTTTCTGCTTGCATGGAATCCTCAGACGCTCAAAGCTCGAAGCTGTTTTCCTCAATCTTCCCATCGCTATTATTGACTATTTAATAATGTATGGTCTCCATATAGTTACTGGTGGCTGGTTTTTACACCCATACGGAATTTTTGGCTCTCTTACAGGGCCAAACGGTCCAATTACAGATATTCTCAATAATCCCGATGTCAATCAACTTAGCGGTGGCATTGTACCACAAATAAAGCAATATGCACCACTCACCACTATTTTGGACTTGATTTTCGTTATAATCATTGCCTTATTTATTGGCTTCTTTGTGACAGCTTTAGTTACTGGATTTCGGAATAAAGAGGGTGAATTTTCTTCGGTTGCCATTCCTTTTAAAATCATTGCAGCATTTTTCTTTTTAGTTCTAATAATCATAGTACCCTTTACCTACAGCGGTCTCTCAAAATTCGTTGAAGGCTCAAGTTATGTAGGTGCAGCAGTTGCAGACTTTGCCTTTTTAGCAACAGGAACTAGTGGTGGGGGAGCGGCACTTTCTCAGCAAAATCAAAATCCACTAATTGACTTAACAGACCCTCAATTCCAGCAACAATTAATTGCTGCCCTTAAAAAAGCAAATATTCATCTTACAAAAGCCTATCAGGCATATCGGCATGTTCAGCAGAATTTTCTCCTCATTATGATCTTAAACAATATGGGCGTCCAACAAATCCAAATTGACCAAAACACTGCGATTAATGTTAAAAATATACCGCAATTACTTTCTATAACAAAGGTTTTAGCCGACATTGCTGAGGCTGGTCCATCACTTATCTATGGTCTTACGAATCTTTATGGTGGACTAGACAGTGCCTTAAAAATTATACAAAGTACGGGAACATTTGCAGAAATAGCTGACCTTGCACTCATTGAAACAACACGCACATATTCTCAACTCAACACATCAGAATACTCCAATGAATTTAAAACCAGTTTACAAAAAATTATTCTCGGTGTTAACAACTTAACTGAAGCAAAAACACCGATTCTCTCCGCAACCAACGAAGCATTACAAATTGCCAATAATGTCTTTATTGATCTTCAGCAAAAACCAAATACTGTAAAACAAATGCTTGAAACCATTAAATTGGGACTACCAGTTCTTTTGGATGCCGCTCAAGCCTTTCCAGACTTTTTAAATGCCACCTACCAAGTAATGTTAGCAATGGGTGATTTAGCACAAAACAACTTTTTAGGTGCCGGCGAATGGATGCGGTTTGCCAACCTAGACATTTTTGAAGCCAACGCGACAATCGGCCAAATCGATGAAACTAACCTCCCAACGATTGAAGAAGAAGGCACGCTTCCGTTCAGAGCTACACTTGAATTCACTAAAGACTTTATCAACATGTTATTCTACCTTACTGCTGGCGGCGTAAATATGACCGGAACGCTCATAGGACTCAACACCACTTTATCATTACTTGATGACATCAGTTTTAATAGCTCACAACCCAGCACGGATCCAACATGGGCAGCAATTTCTAACTCTTTATCCAGCACAAGGTTAAATCTCACTGACCTTCGCACCAACATTGAAACAGCCGCTAATTTAACAAAAGTGTATCAGCAAAAGAATTATGGTGCACTTAATGATACCGTTCAACCACAATGGAATCAACTCGATACGGTCTTAAGTAATATGACAGGAAAGGTGAGAGATGCGGAATACCTCTTCAACGCATTAGAGTACACATATAATGCTTCATATAAATTTGCACTCGGGTCTGAAGCACTCAATAACAGTTTAATCACTAGTACAGATAATAACACCTTTGCTACGAACCCCCTAACAACACAAGCTGAAGAAAATTATACACAAGCGAGGAATGATGCACAACAAGCTTATGACTTATTACAAAATGCAAAATTCATTGACGATACTTCAAAACAAACATGGCTGTATATCTTAAAAGACGGCGGTACAAATAAGAGCATTTACGGCTTAAGCACCTATGCGCTTGGTATTATTGAGTCAATGAAAACCGATAACGCGGTCTATTCAATTGGAAATACACTTTTAGCACAAATGCTTGATAAGATGGAAGCCATTAACTTTGCATCAATCTTTAAGAAAAACAGTTAACAATTCACAGCAAATTTCTTTAATTCATCTTTTTCATTCTTTTTCTGCTTTTATTGCTGACATTTTTGGTGAAAGCTGCGTCTTTCGGGAAATTTGTGGAAGTTGCATTTGCACTTTTGTCAGCACCATATCATCAATTTTTCTGCGGGCATCTTGTCGGCGCTTCACAATTTCAATGGATAATCGACTTTTCCTTATTTCCGGTTGTCTTTCTAATAAGTCATAAATAACAAACTGATATAATGGCTTGAGTTGCTCTATTTCCTCAAACGACTCTAGGTTAGGATTGGAAAGGACTTTTTTATAAATTGAATAAAGTTTTAAGCCTTGTTCTAGTATTTCTTGATATGTAGGCGGATATTTAGGGTTTTTCAAGAGCAAAGAGGCATCAAGTTTAGCATCAGTGGCATATAACAGAAAGGATAATTGAAGAATTTGCATTAAATCGTCGGGTGTCCATTCATCACGTATTCTAACTTGTCGTTGAAAAAAATAAGACTGTTCGCCTACAGCGATCCTTGTTTCAACTAAGCCCAATGTTTCTAGTGCTTTCAGAATTGCACGGAGACGATTCATGATGGTGAGACGTTTTGCCTTAAACACCATTGGTTTGACGGTATGGTTTAATTTGGGATGGTAAAAGGGTAAAATATCGCCAATACAAAAATATGAAATTGGTTGAAAGCGTTGTTTTTCCCGTAATTGTTCCATAGCAAACGAAACCGTTAAATTGACTAGATGGGTGACTTTTTCGACTACGGGTGTTCTGGGAATCCCTTTTTTCCGTAAAGACATACTATTCATCTCATTAGACCGATTTTTATGTTATTGTTTCTTGTTTTCTTGTTCGATTTCAGCCAATAACTCGTTTAACAAGGATTTCAAGTGTTTGAGACTCTTTGCTTGGACATGAAGTTGTGGATAGGGTATTTTCATTTCCTTTCCCCACTTTGCCCCGTTTTCGTCAGTGTATATAACACGAACAAGGCCTGTGCCGATATATAAGGGATTAAAAAGCAAATTTAAGTGCCCCGTTTTCGATTGGGGTGTGAGGGTGCCACTAATATCTAAGGGTTCATTAATAACATAGACTTCGACTATTCCTTTTTTATTGGCCGATTCTACGTCGGTGTCAATGTCAGCATTTGTGTAAATACCGCTAATTGCCCACCCGGTAAGATGTTGCCCTTGAGGAAAATAGGTACCGACTTTTTTCATTTTTAATTGTTGAAAGAAAGAAAAACTATTTTTTCCAATTAACCATACGATTCGTTTATTTTTCCAAAAAAGATCAAGATGTTCTTGAAACAAGGCAACCCAACCCATTTCAGTTGCTGAATTTTTTAAAGTGGAAATAATCTCTTCATCTAATAAAAAACCGGATTCTTTTAGTTCATTTAATTCGTATTCTTCCATCCCTACTAAATCATCCGGTAAAATAAGACCTTTTTGTTCTAAGATTTGCTGTAAATCCTTAGATATGTTTTTTTTAATCCATTTTGCTACTGATTCGCTGGACAGCGCTTCAGCTTTCAAGTGTTGTTGAACAAATTCGTCAAATTCCTTTGTTGAAGTGACCTTTTTTCCAAATTTCTCGAAGTTCGGCCATGTATATCGCTTCTTTTCCTTTTTAAAAATAAACATACTGACACCTATTTTTAGCCATTTCTACTTTTACGAGATTAACTGAAGCATTAAAAGGATTGTGGGAAGTACCACCCACACTACATAATCAACTTTTGAAAAAGTGAGGGGATAAAGAAAACTTTTCGGTGAGTATGGATTCCACGCACGCAAAAGTAGGGCTTGAAATAATAATTCTTGTGATTGTTGGGTTTTTATCGTCAGTGGAACAATTATAGAGGGAAGATATTTCAATTTTTGGAAAAGATTACCGTCAAGAGGAATGCCACGGGCTATTTGAGCCTCATATATCTGTTTAACTTCACGTTGCAAATGATAAACAAATTGATAGGTAGCACTGAGTTGCCACGCCCAACGATAGGGTATACCAAGTTGGACTAATGCTTGTGCTAGGTCTTCTGGTGTGACTGTAAGAAAAAACCAGGTAAATAATATGCTATACAAATAATACCGAAAAACCATTGTCAGTGCAAATTCATGTGTTAGACGAAAAACCCAAAAATTAAGGTAATAAATGATGATTCCACCAATACTAAGACCAAAAATAAATGATATGACCATTTTTTTTGTTTTTTTCAACAATACAGCGAAAAAAATGGGAACATGTAGAAGAACCAAGAAAAAGATAGACTGCACATTAATAACTAATGCGGTATAGATAGTAAAGAGTAGTAACCAAAATAATTTTGTTCTTGGATCTAATTTAGGAAATAAAATAAATATCGACCCCTAAATGTGAAACAGGCCAATTACATGAAGATTTTCCGCAATCACATCGTTGTTATATTCTGCAATTGCATCTAACGTGGGAAGAATCACATATGGAACCTTTGCACGTTCGATTTCTTGTATGACTTCATCTAAAACCTCAAATTGATCATCTATACCAATTCCAATGATAATTTTGTCATAATAGGTGAAATCGACCGCAAAACAATCACTCAGTTCCAATGTATCATTATTTTTACGTTTCCAGTTTTTTAAAATGACATTTGGCTCATAAAGGATAAAGTCTTGTCGCTGTCGTGTTCCATTCACATATACTTTCTTCCCTTCAACAGTTATAACACTCATACGAATTTGATCACCAAAAACTCCCTTTTTAATGAAAGAAGAAGCAGTACTTTCCAACCATAAATCTCTTTTTTAGCAATTTAAAATGTTGCATTAGAGGAGTTGCGGTGTAGATAATGAAACTTCTGATATCTGGACTTTTTTCGAAAAATTCTGGTAAAACAACCTTTATTCAACGCCTAATTTCAGCATTAACAAAAAGAAATATTTCATGGCACTATTTTAAACCCGTTTCCGGAATAAATTGCTGGGATTTTCCGCAGTTCGTGGAAACATCACTTAAGAAAGGATTTATTGTTTCATTTGATAGTTTTAAAATTTATAGCCGTTATGTCGCTGAAAATGTTGCTTACGAACTTGCACGCCAGACAAACCTAACGCATGTAGTTTTTTCACGAATTAATACCAGTCACAAGAAAATACTTACAGCCCTAAGGAAAAACGAGATCACTCTCCTAGAAGAAGACGCTGGTGGGTCTATAGATGCTATCCCCATGTTTGTACGCTATAAACAACGAATTTTTGTGAATGATTGGTGGTGGAAAGATCCCAACACATTATACATGGGCAAAAAGGTATTTTCACTTCTTAAATTGCTTCCTCGATCAAGATATGAGCTTAAAAATGCATATTACCTTAAGAACTTCCTTTTTTGGAAAGAAGAGGACTTTCTTCAACACCTGGAAAGTAAAAAGTTCTCTGATACAGAAGTAAAATTAATCGAATTACACGATGATGATGTGCTTTCAGCATTGCCACATTTAACATTTGATTATTTTATTGTGGTAGCGGGAAACATTAGCTTTCTCACCACCTATTACGAATGGAAACAGCTTATACAAAAAAAACAAACGAAAATACTAAGTATTGAAGCTATAGAAGCCTTCTCCACTGTTGATTGGATCCTATTTGGAGAGTGGAATCAAATTCTCTCATTTTTAGAGGAACAAGTAGCGGAACGTTTATAAACGTCACGTGAGAAGAGGGTTGACTGGTGAAATTAATGATAAAACCAATCCAACTCAACCGAGTCTACCAAGTCACATGGAATTACAATGCACTACGGCTGAAACAAGGAGATGAAGTGGATCTTGACGGAAAAATCGAGTTAGAAATTGCAGACATGGATACTTTAAAAGAAAAAACTAAAATGTCAACGGTTGAGGAACTGGTCACCTTTGCAAAAGATTTGCTTTATTCTGAAATTTCATCAATGCTACAAACAATGAATGCTGTTGACATCATTGAAAGCCAATTTACCGTTCTAAATCAGCTACATGTGCTTTTTCGTGCAAAGCTTGCCGAGTTTGGCATAAATCTTGTGGATTTAAAATTTGAGCACATCTATTTTTATCGCAGTTTTTAATGCTCCACTTTAAAACCTCTTTCTTTTTCAAAAAGGAAATTTTGATGAATTATGCAATATTGTTTCCGGTGTCAGCTGATTTTTGAAGAACAAAATAACACAAAATTTTGTAACAACTGCATAAAAGAACTAGAGTTTATTTATCATCAATATTGCCGAGCA
>WAPZ01000834.1 GCA_015520535.1 Candidatus Heimdallarchaeota archaeon | reverse complement strand
CTGATATTATGGTTAAACATACATTCGGTTCTAAATTTGAAACTAAAAATTCATTAATTTCTCACAAAATGACAGAAAAAGACTTACTAGCAGAAAAAATGCGATTAGAGGAATTGTTGTCGCTACACGCTGAGCAATGGGAACGCCAGTTTAAACAACAAGTTAAACTTGATAAAGAGGCTTTGCTGACGGCAGCTGCAACTCCACCGGCCGGCGGATTTATCATAAATAGCGATCAAGATTTGCTTAATTTTTCGGCGACGTATGGGTGGCCCGGAACTGGAACGGCGAATGATCCAATCGTGATTTCTGGCTATCAGTTTTCAAGCGTAATTGGTGATCCGTGCAATTATTCCAAAATATTCATGTATAATACCACATTGTATGTGAAAATCACGGGCAATTCTTTTGCCAATATCAATTGTAATAATACTCCCGGGAATAATTGGGACGGTGGTTACGGTATCAAATTAGTTTCCGTTAGAAATGTCATTATTTCATCAAACAATTTTTCAAATATTGTTAATGATGGCATTCTAATGCAAAATGTAGATAATGTCCTAATTGAGAATAACGCGTTTGATAACATTCGTCGTGCGGCAATCTTCAATGGTTATATGGATTATCCACTTATTTCTCTCAATACGAGCAACCTCGTCATTCGTTATAATAGTTTTAATTATACGGGCGTAATGCATCCCAATCCCGATGAAGTCTTCGGTGATATAATTCTTGGGGATTTTCTTACAGGCTTTCAAACGAACGAAATAATGCGTAATATTTCAGTGTATGGCAATCATATTCAAAATAGTCGTGCGGATTATGATCTTTATGTGTCTCCCGTGGAGGGGGCATATGTTGGAAACAATTTTATCTATAATGCATCTTCAAACGATGGCGGATCAAATTATGGCGCATCTAACATTTTTGTGTCAGCGAAAGGCGGTAATGCCACCATCGAAAACAATATTCTCCGAAGTTCTACTAATAAAAGTGGAATCACGGCAATCGGTTCCAACGTTACTATAAAAGGCAATGAAGTTTCATATAATAATGGCATTCCTTATCGTCCGTTGGGAGGAGCCTTTGACGCTCTTGATGTCGGAATTGACGCGTTAGCTGCCGAAAATCTTCTTGTTGTGAACAATACCGTGATCTCCAATACCTATCTTGCGGCTCTTAATCTTTTTGTCGGCAGTGGCTATGTTGCCACGTCCAATGCCACTTGGGTAATTCGGAATAACACCTTTTCTTACAACAATGCCAGTGGAATTTGGATTGAAGGTGCTCCTTACACCAATGAAGCACCTAGCATTTCGGTGTTCGATAACATTGTAAATACAAACGACCGTCATGGCATCGTAATGGGGTCGGTCGATGAACTTACTATTGAATCAAACTCCTTTTCTTATAATGATCTCAATGGGATGTTATTATACGCAGTCAATGGATCAAATATCGATAATAATGATATGATTGGCAATGGACATAGCGGCATTAATTCTAGTTATCTCCAATATGCTTATTATGATCTTTACGATCTTTTTTCCACCGATTATGGCGGATTCGGCAATATTTTCTTTTCAAATAATGTCACTGACAATGGTATAAATGGTATCTTTATCCAGGATGGCATTGCCTATCATCTTGATAATCTCAACATCGAAGACAACAAACGCTATGGAATCCTTGCGTATGGCGGTGAGAATTCTACCATCGTGAATACCCGCATTCAAGGAAATGCAAAGGATGGTGTGTTAATTTGGGATCAAGGATTTACCATTTTACTCAATGTGATTTCTTTTAATGGAAAAAATGGTATTTATCTCACATCAACCGCCAATGATACCACTATTACCGATAATAGCATCTTTTCAAATAATAAAAGCGGAATTTCCATACGATACGCCCCACATCGAATTAGCATCAGCAGAAACACCATCGAAAACAACAAAGCCGATGGTATCTATTTAGAAGCACGAAATAGCACCCTTGAAAATAACGAAATCCAATTCAATCAGCGGAACGGTCTTAATATAACTGGATCAACGAATAATACCATCATTAAAAATAACGTTATCAGCCACAATAATGCCACTGGCATAAGTATAATGGATACTGAGAACGAATACATCAATATAACTAATAACTTGATAAAAAACAACACATATGAAGGAATTTACACAGAAAACGTCAATACTGGGCCTTTAAGTGTCGGTATCATTTCCATTATCAATAACACCCTCTCGCGAAATGGAAATGGTGGGATGATATTCAACAATACATTAGCTGACTTAGAAATTCTCAAAAATAAAATCATAGATCATTATTTTCCGTCAGATGCTTATTTTTTGGGATATGGCGGGGGACACGGTATAAAAACCATTGGTGAACTAGAATATGTGGCAATTCGGGAAAACTACATCAACAATACGATGCTCGATGCTATCCGAATGAATTTGAACAATACAATGGCACTTTATATTGAAATTTCTAAAAATAATATTACTGGAAGTGGCGAATCTACCGGAATATACGTCAAAAATGGCAATCTCACTACTAATATGAAAATTAGCAGCAATCGCATCCGGGACTTTAGTTTTGGAATCAAAATTTATCAAGTGCTTGGTGAAATTAGCATAGATAATAATATAATTAGTGACAGTGAGATTGATGGCATCAAACTATACGGAACTAATAACACATTCGTTGGCTATAATGGAGTTTATAATAGTTATTATCATGCCCTCCATCTGTATCATGATACCAAAAACACCAACGTCACATTTAATGACTTTTCGTTCAATATGTTCGGTGCTCCCGCGGGAAAATCGCAAGTTGTAGATCATGGCACCGGAAATAGTTTCCGTGAAAACTATTGGAGTGATTGGGATAGCCCCGATTATGATAATGACGGCTACGTGGACTATCCCTATCAAATTAATGGTTCTGCGGGAAATCAAGACCCTCTTCCGCGATCCCTCCGCGGAACTCCCTTGGCACACATGCTTTTCAAGCCCTTCATCGTGTATCCCAATACAACCGACATTGTGAGTGGTACGGTAAACATGAGTTGGCGTGCCGCAATTGACACCATTAACTCCCATCAAATCACTTATGATGTCTATTATTCACCCGACGGAGGTATTTCTTGGTTTTTGCTTATTAGCGGAACCGCAAATACCTATTATCCGTGGGACACTACCAATTTGCCCGACGGCTCCAATTATTTTGCAAAAGTAGTAGCAAACGATGGGCAAGGATTTACAGCTGAAGACACCTCTGGTCCATTCACAATTAACAATGGTGGCGGGGGCGGAACTCCAACACATACTCTCAGCACACCAACAGTCACCTATCCTAATGGCGGCGAAACTTTGAGCGGCATCGTTAATATTACTTGGACACCAGCAAGTGACAGCTTGGGACATAACGTCACCTATAATGTCTATTATTCCCCAGATAACGGAAGCTCTTGGATCCTTCTAATTAATAGCACTTCAAAAACCTATTATTTGTGGGACACCACCACCGTCAGCGATGGCTCCTTGTATCTCATAAAGGTCAATGCAACTGATGGCTATGGGCTCTATAATGCTGATACATCCGATAATGTCTTTACCATTCAAAATACCAGTAGTACCTCCCCAACATCAACAACGACTACTACTCATGTCCCCACTAGCACCACTAATGTTACTTCTTCCACAACAACAGCAGGTGCACCTTCTTCCGGTGTAACACCATCATTCAGTCTTATAC
>WAPZ01000833.1 GCA_015520535.1 Candidatus Heimdallarchaeota archaeon | reverse complement strand
GTAAACTTTTCTTAATCTCTTATTTAACGTAAATTAAAGTATTATAAATAATGACCGTCTAAAAAGCATAGTAATGAATTTTTTTAAGAAAACCACGAAAGTTAAAGGATTTTTTCGAAAAAAGATTGCAAAAAAGGTGCAATGAATGAAATATGGCAAAATTACCATTGTTGTGGCTATATTAATAATGATGAGTTTAAATGGATTCGCTACAGCATCAACAATTGGAGATGACATTTCTCAATTCAACGTCACTGCAAATGACGAGATTTATACTGCAACACGGTTTGAGAAGCCCATTATAATCCTTTATGGGGACACGAATCAACAGCTTTTCGAAATGGCTACTGGGGTCAAAAACTTTCTCGCACCATTTTATAGTCCCGTAGAACTTTACAAACTTAGTTCTTTGTCAGAACGCAACAAAATTCCAAATAACGATTGGATTGTTGTTCATATCTATGAAACCACGCCAAACGGACCACTCTTCGCTTCAGGACAGGAAACTTGGTCACAGCTGGCAGCATTTATTAATACTAGAGCGAATTCAGAACATATTTTAGCAATTGCTAATGCACGACAAGCGTCACAAGAGCTTGGACCGGCACTTTCGCATGCATATCTTGTAGACGAACAAACCGAGGTAGCGGATGGAAAACTCATTGTGATATATGCGGTATGGATGATATCGGAAATTTTAATGAAAAAAGGCCCCTCACCTGAATATCAAGCTGTTGGTAAAGAACTACAAAACATTGTCTTAAAATTCTTTGCTGAAAACGTTAATGATCTTCTTGAACGAAGTTATGACCCCAAAAATCCCGTGGGTTTAATTGATGAAGCTGCACAACAAAAACGCTTCGAACAAATGCTTGATGCCGCACCACGAACGGCTTTTTATCTTTCACCGAGTGGGACATCTATTCCTTTGGCTAATGCTAAATCTGCAGCCCTACAGAATGGTCACAATTTAATTCTAACTCAAACACCAAGTGACTTAAGTGTAGCGGAAATACCAGCGAAATCGGGTATTGAAGGGCCTGCCGGAAAGGTCATTGATATTTTATTAGAGATTTTGAGAAATTATGTTAAGTATGTTGAATTAAGCCCGGACGTAGCTAACAAAATCAAGGATATAATGCAATATATACCGAAGATATTGGGTATCATTAAAGATCCGAGCGTTCCAAATATTTTAGATTTAGCACTAGACATTTTGACGAAAAAATTTCCTCGTTTTCAAGAATACCGTGAATACATTGACCTCGCAATTGAAGGATTTTACGCGCTCCGCGGAGAACCGCAAGACATCATTGCGTTTGCACTAAAAATGGTAAAAAGATTTTTCCCGGAAAATTCTACGATCATTCCAATTGCAGAGCAAATTTTGAATGATCAGTTAGCTGATTTGATTACTAAATTACAAGGGGATGAAGATGCATTTAAAGCCATTGCTAATTGGTTAATTAATATTTTAACAACAGGTTACATCAATCAAACTCTTTCTAGTTGGCTAGGAGTCAGTATTAGCGAAATCTATGAACAGTTTAAGGCACTCACGTTACTCATCAATACGACTTTATATTATTACCAAACACAAGATACAAAGACATTCATATTAAAAACGCTTCCAAAAGTGATTAAAGAACTAAAGCCGTTTATTGATTTTGTAAGAAGCGTTTTTGGGAAAAAAGACGTAACAAAGCCGCAACCTATGAGCTTATCAAGAGATAGAAATTCTATAATGGCATCTGACGTGAATTCTAATTCAGTTGCGGTCAGTGGGATTCTGGATACGGTTGAAGAATGGAAACAAAAACTTCAGCCGATCATTGAGATTGCAAAAATTGTTCATTGGATTGCAGGCAAGTTGGGTGCACTTAAAGATTCAAAAGCGTTTTTAGACGAATTTCCGCTGGAAGAAGTTATAGATAAGTTTTTTGAGGCTATTCACATTGCTACAAACAAAACCTATCCAGACATAAAAGAAAAAGTAAAAGAATATGCTGAATTGGTCAAAGGTGTCCTTAATGGAACGATTACCGCAGTTTCAATCGCGTCCGACGCCATTGACAAGATTGTCGATAGTATGACAAGTCTGTCCCCAGAATACCGTGATTTTATTAAAAGGGTTCTTAAATTCATTATTGGAAAAATTGCAGATAAAAATTCGTCACTTCGGCAAATTGTTCAAGAAACATTGGAAAACTTTATTCAAGAAGGTATTGATCTCTTTCTTTCTACACTCGATAATACAACACGATTAACCATCAAAAAAATAATGAAATTCTTAATTCCGGGCTTAGTCACAATAATGTCTGTTCTTAAAGCAAGTCCAGCATTAGCAAGTATCACAGCAAAGACCATTGGATTAACGCCTGAAGAAGCATTAGAAGAAGCAAAAAGACTTTCCTTAGAATATTTAACCAATATGACAGAAAGCATAATAGAAAAAATTCCCGATACGATTCTAAATGCCACTCAAAAAGAAACACTTAAGGAGATTGCGAAAGAAATTCCGAAATTGATACTTTCGTGGATTACTATGAGTTCGGACACCGAAACATCGTGGTCAACGATCATTCGGCAGCTTGGCGTCTTTTTAATTCAAGTGGTAATGGACAAAATCAGAGAAGACCTAAAGAAAAACGGAATCAACGACTATGCTGTATTTTATTTTATCCAATTGGCACAATCAATCTTTGAAAACATGGTTGAGGGAAAATTTGACGTCGATCTTCCGTCAATTGATGAAGTTGTGGCAGTACTAGCAGATTATCTCCTTACCAAACTTAAAGACAAGCTACCGCCGGACACCTACGAATCAGTGGCTTTTATAATCAAATTATTGCCGAAAGTCGTCTTATTCTTTCAAGATGGCGTTAGCTGGATTGTGAATGAGCTAAAAAAATGGATTGCTGGGATTCTCTCTGATGTGCTTGATGAATTACTTGGAAAACTCAACGCCGTGTTTGAAAAGTACCAATTCTACCACATAGGTGGCGAGCTTCCAATTGGTTTGGGGCCCTTCACACTGTTTAAACTCACATATCAGCTTACCATCAAAGCGCAGATCAATTTTGACGCTGAAGGACTTAAAGAGTTTATTATCTCACTGCTGTTAGATGGTAAAACTGTATTAACAAAGTATTCCGATCTTGGAGCTATAATGAAGAAACTTTTTTCATTTCTAAGAATCGCGCCAGTGTTCGACGGCAGTCTTGGCGTTAAAGAGCTCTCCACCTCAGAGGGCGGTTTATTGCGATTATTATTTGAAGTACTTGGAGTGAACATTGAGTTTAGCGGAAGTGCACATTTTTCCGTTTTGCTATTTAAATTAGGCGCAAATGGATTCGACCGGAAATCATTTTTCAAAGTCCTCGAATGGAGCCTTCAAATTAGCATTTTAGTCTGGAGAGACATTACAATATTTGATCTCTTCACTGCTGGTGTTGGTGGAGGCTTTTTCGGAAGAATTGCACGCTATATAGGACTTGACGCAATAAAACTTACCATTAAATTTGGAATCACCCTTACTATCCTACGGCGCGCGGAAACACCAACAAAAGCTGCAGCAGGCATTGCAAGCTTGGTTATAACCGTTGAGGCTGTAATTAAGTTTTCTGTGAGTTTAGGAATCGTTAAACTTAGTCTTTACGGTGGCATACGCCTTTTGCTGACCTTTTATCAAGATCTTTTAAACAAGGGGCAGCCATTACGAATAATTCTGCGTGTTCTAATCATCTTAGGTGCAAAACTACGAATAAAGATTGGACCTTTCAAAAAGAGCTGGAGCTGGAGTACAACGCTAGAGCCAATCGGTCCCTTTGATTTGAGTCCTAAAAAGCCAAAAGAAGTGAAAGCATTGGGTGCTATGGGATACGATACCGATTACGATGGAATACCTGATTCCTTTGAGCGCGCATATCCTGGACTTAACATTGGTACTGAGGGTAGCCCCGTTCCACTGCAGCCACAAAAATATCTAGCAAAAAACGGTGTTACCACGCTTTCGACAAGAAGTGCCACTGATACGGATGGTGACGGATTAGCCGACAAATATGAGCTCAAATATATATTGACAGATCCTACGATACCTGATAGTGATGGTGACGGGCTTAGTGATTACGAAGAAGTCATGATCTACTATTCTAATGCCCTAGAAGTTGATACTGACGCAGATGGACTTAGTGACTATGAAGAAGTCATGATTTTTGGCACCGATCCTTTGAATACGGACACAGATATGGATGGACTTTCAGATACTTTTGAAATAACGTATGAGTGGAACATGACCGGAATCACCCCAAGCGTAACTCAGGTTATTATTGGCGGCATCGCTTATACCAATAAAACAGATCCACTCAATCCAGATACAGACAACGATCTACTGCTTGATGGCCAGGAAGGACCGTTTGGTCCTTATTATGGAAGCCTTCTGTCTTATGATCCCTACTTCCCAGATGTCGTTGATCTGGTATGGAATGAAGGGTACACTCACCCACTAGACAATGATACAGATGACGATTCATACATGCAAGCATATACAGGAGAAATTCTTCCTTCAAGGATCTATTTAGGTGACATGCGTGATGGTGTTGAAATACGAGGGATTACTGCCACCATTGTGGAAAACGGAGACTATGTGACACGTACCTTTTATACAGACCCGACACGATCGGATTCCGATGGTGACACAGGTCCTGGTGGACCTGGTGTCGTAATGGTTAGTGATGGATATGAATTGTATGAATCATTAACTGATCCACTTAGTGGTGACTTAGACAATGATGGATTGACAGATACATTCGAGAATCTCCATGGGACAGACATTACCTCTCCTGATACTGACGGTGACGGATTAAATGACAAATTAGAAGTCCTAATGTCATTTGATCCCCTTACAACAGATACCGATCAAGACCTCCTTTCTGATGGTGAGGAATATCTAACGATTGGTACCAACCCGTATTCAGTAGACACCGATTTTGATGGCGTATTTGATGGAGAAGAAGTGTTAACCTTTAAAACAAATCCTTTATTGCAAGATACTGACTCTGACGGAACACCGGACAAAGTTGAAGTAAAACAGGGAACGTCGACACCCTTTGTAGATGATTCAGATAATGACGGCTTATTAGACCGTGACGAAAGGTACATTTATGGTACTGATCCATTAAAAGCCGATACAGATGGTGATGGGCTTTCGGATTATGATGAAGTCATGGTTTACACCACAAATCCATTAACGAAAGATACCGACGGGGACAGTATTGAGTTTTTGGATCCTAAAACAGGTCAGCCAATTTTACTATGGACAGATTATGATGAAGTTACCAGCAATGTTTCCAGTCCGTTTTCTCCAGATACCGATTCAGATGGGCTATTAGACAGCGTCGAAATTTTATTAAACCAAGATACCACAAATAATATTACCAATTTAGATCCGTCGAATGCAGATTCGGACGGGGATGGACTAAATGACGGCACTGAAATTCAAGTATCTATTATTCCAATAAATGAGACGTTTGCTATTGTAGAAGTTCAGAGTACTTATAATTCATTGCCAGATCGTCCAGATACCGACTTTGATGGTGTAGACGATTGGACCGAGGTCATGAACGGAACTCGCGCAGATTACTGGGATACAGATAACGATCAACTGCCAGATTATGATGAGTACTACGTTTTCACCGGTATATCACCAAAAGAAGCTGACAGTGATGATGATGGAATTATTGACTCACTAGAATTATTATGGGACAAAAATCAAGGTACTTATTATCACTATTCTAACGTTGACTTCCAAAAAATAGAGGATTCTGGAATTAATACGTTTCAAATCGATCCCGACATCATTCCACCTGGTTTCATCGTGAAAAATCTGACCATCCAATATTATAACACTTATTCGTGGAATCCAGACACAGACGGAGATATGTTACCCGACGGTGCTGAGTTAACTATTTATCAGCCGAATTTCCCGAATTTCAGCCCTGAACTGGGCCAAAACGATACCAATAATAATGGTATAATTGATGGTATGGACTTAGATCTAGACAATGATGGCTTAGAAGATGGTATGGAATTCATGGGCGAATATCCGACCCAAGATGCCGATAACTGGGGTATATTCGATCCGGACGTCGATCATGATACCATACCTGATGGCGCAGAAGTATATACTTTTGGAACTCGACCTGATCTTTGGGATACTGACAATGATACCTATAGCGATGGTTTTGAACTGCTTGTCGGGACAGATCCACTCAGTTATACAACAGAAGACGAAATGAGACAAGTCCTTGAATCACTAAGAGGTCCTTTAGTCATTTTGTCACCCGGAAATGGTGTGGGATATTACAATACCACCGGGAGCATTCCAGTAGTCGTGTTTAACATTACTGACATAGAGACAGCGTGGTATCGAGTCAAGCACGAAAATTCAAGTACGTTTGGTGACAATGTTACCCTTTCTTTCTACAATGAATCAAATCCACAGTTATGGGCGGATATAAATGCAACCTTTGATAAAGAAGGTGTGTATGCCCTCCAAGCCTTTGTTAGAACTACAAATGGCAGTGTATTCATGGACGAAATTGTCTTTGCAATAAATAAAACGTTAATACCTGGTAAAACGGTAACCAATTCTTATTACAGCGAATCAAATGGTGTTATATTTTTAGTTGTTTTTGTTGGAACTTTAAGCGCAACAACGGGAACAGTTATTGTAATCCGGACAGTAAAAAGAGGTGGTGGTTAATTAGGTGAAAAAGAACGATGAAAAAACTAATGATGTGATAATTGGAGTTGAGCTAAAAATGCACAGAACACAAAAAAATATTATCAAAATTGGTTTATTAATAGTTGCTTTAATTGTGATAGGATCAACGCTACAAGCAACAAAAACGAACATCGTCCCTTACGAAACATCTACATCTACGACGAATGCTCTACCAACAACTTCACTTTCTCCTTTTTTTAAATTTCTCAAAAATGAAAAGGTTTTTCCCGGATATTCGTTGAACAATCTAGAAACGCAATCAAACAGCCCCGTGACCAAAACCACACGGTATTCAATGAAATCAAATTCAGACTCGAATGGCTTAGAGCCACGTTTGATCAAAACACCGGGTTACTCCATAGCATTAAGTGAAAATGGTGAGTTTTTCGCTGTTGGACCACGGTACGATTCGAATTCCAAGCTTCACAACGTTTTAATTTATCAATGGGATGCGAATGTTCAAGAATATCTTTTAGTCGGGAAAATTAATGACACACAGTTTGGTGGAAATGTTCTAAAACTTGCAATAACGGATTTCAATTATAATAATGCAATGGAGATTGTACTTGCGTCATCGAACGGATATATCTATGTTTTCGAAGAAAATAATGCTACTACAACCACACAAAAAATGCAATTCGAACTTGTATGGAAGAGTATCTCTGTGGTAAAAGCGTGGGATTTCGACATTGCAGATATCGACAGTGATAATTTCAACGAACTTATTGTGGCTGGACACAAGCAACGAATTCACATATTTGGAATTAAACGAACAACCAATACTTCTGGAACATTTGATTTTTGGGAGAATTTCCAAGAACGCTGGAGAAGTCCAATCTTAAAAGGACATGCCTTATCAATAACTGCCGGAGATCTTAATGGAAATGGGATGACTGACATTGTAGTCGGATTTATGAAAGGAGATATTGTTATCTTTGAGGATCAAGGAAATAACACGGCTTCATGTTCGGAAAATCATCATAAAAAAAGCCAAAGCGATGACGATAACAATACCATGGGAACATCAAGCAACGGACACCAGAAAAACCATGATGACGATGATGACGATGATAATGACGACAAAAATAATAACAAAAACAAGAAGTCATATGATTTATGCTTTAGCGAAATTTGGAGAGATGAAAATAACTTTTGGAATCCAATCATCAGCCTTAAATCTTATGATATCGATTTAGATAATCTTGATGAAGTCGGAATCATAGCATTAAGTCAAGACGTCATGCTATTAGAATATGAAAACAACAGTAACCAAACAAAGAATACGTTCATTCTAGATCGTGTAACTTTGTTACCACAACCATGGGAACAGCGTGGTGCCTACCCACTCGATTTTTACGTAGACACTCTCTTAGAAGCTTTTAATGTCACATTTGACGGAAACTTAGATATGACAGAACCACTTGATTGGCTTGATCCAAGAAATGCGGTCTCACCCTATACAAGTGCGATGGAGAACAAATCACTTTCGCATTATAGTCATATGGGGCAAAATTCGTGGGCAGTTTTAGACTGGGGATATGCTGAGGAAGTCGTTGGCAGTGGAAATTCCCAAGCAGATATATTGATTCATCTAAAAACGCCTTATAACGGCTCATTGTCAGCACTTGAGATTCGTTTTGGAAAAGAATATGAGGATGAGGATGACGAAGACGACAAGGATGATGTGGATGATCATATTGAGGACACAGAAAATGAAATAGCTGAACATTGGCCAAGACTTTCGTCTGACAACCTTCAACTATCAGAAGATAACAAAACAATACTAATTGATATCGATCCGCTTCTTACAAAAAGAAAATGGGATTTTGTTCGATATACCTATATACGACTTCCGAACAACGTTGAAATGGACATTACTTACTGGGAAGCAAGCCGCATTAACTTAAAACTAGATAGCGTTCGAAGTTTAATGTTCGATACTATTCCAATGACAAATGAGTATATGCGTAATCCTGTCATGATCGTCAGTACAAGCGAAGGAAATCTTATAACCTTTGACTATGTTGATGCGGCTTCAAGAGATTCATGGAAGCCACGATTAGTTCCAATAGCAAACGCATATCAAGATCAAAGCTTCCTTTTGAACCCGGATGGCGCATGGGATATGATTCCCAATCCCCAGCATCAATCCATACCTAACTGGATTAATCCGACACAACTTAACGTCTTTCAAGGAAATGATCTTTCACGAATCGTTCAACTGACACTAGGCCCTGATCTAAATATAAATAACGTAGATAATGCTGAAAATGACCTTTATGTCGTAGGAGATAATGCTGAAATTCGATTGATAACGGATCCATATCTTACAAATTGGGAAGCCGTTAAACAAGACTCGATTCTTCTATTTAATGAACTGACTACCTACTATAAAGCTCGAAATATAGAGAATATTAGAATTACCGCATTTGACTTACTTTCAACACCCGATCCACAAAGCCACCCAGAAATCATTGTTTCCTCAGAAAATGCTATCACGCTGGATATTTGGTACCTAGTGCCTTCAACAAAAACATTTGAACTACATTCTTCCATAAACCTCGATGGAATTGATTCTACTGGGAATTTGACGGCACTCGCAAGCAATATGACTGAACCATTTGAAATTGGCAATGGTGACTTTGATGGCGATGGAAAAATTGATATTATCCTTGGAACTGGAAACAAATTATTCTTATTACGGCAAGTAATCAAAAATGGAACAACAGCATTTGAATATATCCCGGGCTTCTTCGCTGACATTGAAAATGCAATAAATAGATTAGGATATCATCGGTTTGAGCGTCGTTTACTTAATTTCCAAGGATATGATTACGACTTTGATGGTGATGCTGATCTTTTGGCCAGTCTAGACCTAAGACCGGGTTTTACTTTCTTTGAAAACATAGGAAATGGACTGAATTCTTCATGGGTCGAAAAAAGAAATTTTGTCCATTTTCGGCCACCACAAACAACGTTCACCAACTATGATTTCATTTATGGTGTATTTTGGAGCGGTTATAAGAAAGCCACACAAACAAATACCACCAACTTCTTTGCACTCAATAATAAGGAACAAGCATCAATCTGGGAGCCATCTTATGCGGGACAACAATCTTGGTTAGTTGTTACCTCGACAGACGTCAAAACCATCCTTACAAATTATCTTTCGAATGATTCTTTCCAAAATTGGGGATATCAATATATTGAACAGTGGTCGCTACCGCTTACCGCAGAAAAACGCAGTGAACATGATGATGTCGACAACGACGATGATATGGATGATAATCACACTAAGGATAAATGCGAAGAAAAAATACACTTACTGCCACTGATAACAGTGCACAGCGGTGATTCTGATGGAGATGATATAATGGACGGCTTAGAAGGATTTTCTCACCAAAAAAGTCTAAAGACTGCCATCGACAATCCAGATACCGATGGTGACGGACTTTCAGATCTGTTTGAACTTAAAGTGGGGTTAAATCCACGAGATGGTGACACCGATCATGACCTGATTCCTGATGGCATTGAATTTATGAAACATTATTACGATGATGATTGTGATGATAATCACCATGATGACGATGACGATTGTAATGATAAAGACTCAACAGTTGATGACAGCCATAACACAGACGATGACGACGAGGACTCCGATTATAAGTCAAATTCTAACGACAATTCAAATAACACAACTAATGGAAATGAACAAAATAATAGTAGTAATAATAATAGCAACAACACCAATACCAAAAACAAAAACAGTGAAAACAAAAACCACAAAAAAAATACAAATACGAAAAATGATCAGCGAAAACAGCACCCGTCTACTGAAAATAAAGACACAAGCCAAGAAAAGTACAATGTGATCCCCAACATCAGCAATACGGAAGAAAAGACAACAGAAACTAAAAAAACCGACATTTATAGCATTAGCACAAATGAAATACTGCACTCGAGGATTTTGATGGAACAGCATACAATAAATGATAACAGCAACAACGCAATAAACGAACCAATAGTTGCAGCCAAAATCAAAATAACTAATGAATCAATAGCTTTAAGGAGAATACTTCCGAATGAATTTCCCATTCTTTTGAATGTTCTAACTAGAGATTAAATTTCTTCTTTTTCCATTTTTTTCTCCGTTATTTAAATACGTCCTCCTATTAAGTGCTTTTTATGATTTACTGCCTCAAAACACAGTAAAGTAAAGAAAATCAGCTAATATTGATGTTACTATCCATGCGGGCAGCGAACTATGATATATTGACGCGTGAAAAAGAGGTTTGAGTTCAGGCCTTGGGCTTTGGCCACGTTGAAAAGCACCAATGCAGAATGTTATGCGTTTTTTTTCCTCTTTAAGTCCAAAGTGCTGGATAAATGTCGTGGAATCATTTTTTAAGTCGAAATACACACCATGTGATGTCAAAAGTATAGTATCATCCGCTAATGTTTGAAATAGTTGCTGTAAAGGGATTTTTTTTGCAATAAGAATAGGGCTTTCCGCTTTGGGAGGTACAGTTCCGTATTTGAGGAGTTGACCTATAATTCTTTTGAAGCGATAATAATTGATGGGAATTCGCCAGTCATGTGGCACTTCAAAGACAATGTCGTTGCGTGTATGAACAAAGATTCGAATATTTTTGTTAAATTCATACAAGAGCGGATGATGAAGCAGTTGTAAGAGGGAAATATGAAGAATATCAGGTCTTCCGCGTCGATGGGACTCCTTCAATTGTTTTACAATAGATAAGTGCTCAGAAACATCTAAAAGCGTTTCATCCAACGGTACCGTGTTTTTTTTAGTTTTTTTGGCTATTGTCTTGTGTTTCCAAAAAGTTTTTGGTATAATTTCTAATGCGGCATCAAAGAAGAGAAAATTAACGTTTAAGTGAGTCAAGCGTCCCGCCTTTTACATGTTCTCATTTTTTCGCAAAATTAGGATGCACGTATTTGAAAAAGCACTCTAGTGGATAATTTTTTGTATCAATCATAGCAAAAGCATTAAATTTTTCAGCCATCTGAGCTAGTACGGCACGTTTTTAAGTCCGACAAGGTATGAAATTACATTAGCAGTAATATGAACAATAAAGGTTACTGGAATGAGAAAGAGCGCATATAACCAGAAGATATCATAAGAAATTGGCGTGAGTGTCGGAATAAAGGGGGCTGAAAGAATCAATGCCGTTATAAGAAAGCCTAATTGATCCAATCCAATCGCTGGATGACCACGTTTTAGATTTAGCCTCCGTTTAATGAAACTTCCGATCATATCCCCTAGAAGAGTTCCAATAGAAAGTAGTGCTCCGATGATTACCATTCCAATCTCCCCATAGAGTACTGGTGAGACGTCAATGCCAAATTGAGCAAAAACATTGCGACCAAAAGATGAGAAAAGCATTTCGAGTATTGCCACCACGGTGCCGGAAATAATGCCACCAAAAAATCCTTGCCACGTTTTTCCATCACCAAGGAGACGGCGACCATCCAATGGAAACACTCGCCCACCGTCCATAGGAGTTCCACCACGTCCAAAAATCGTTGGTGTACCATTAGCTACATAAGCGGGTAATATAAAAATAAGCGCTTGCACCATGATTTCAATAGTTAGACGAACCATACTCCACAGACTCCAAGTTTTAGATGTTTTTGTTGCTGAAATGCGTATTTCCATACTGTAAAATAAAATATATTCTCATTAGAAACATTTTGGAGATATTTTTTATTCTTTTCCTTTTTTAGCCATAAAATTTGTGGCTACTTTTTAAAATCATGCAAAAAAATGGGAAAATTTCACAAATAAAAGAAATTTACCTTGAATTTTAGATATTCTGGTATATAAATAACATTTTTTAT
>WAPZ01000832.1 GCA_015520535.1 Candidatus Heimdallarchaeota archaeon | reverse complement strand
TATTCTTCCCTTGACCTTTTGGTGGAACCGCTACGCTTGTTCCACCCTACAGCTTCACCTTGCGCTTAAAGAGACGGAACAAACAAACCACTCCCCTGGTTCTGACCTGGATTATGAATACGCCAACGTCAGTTGATGTTTGCAGGTAGGGTGGAACAAGCGTAGCGGTTCCACCAAAAGGTCAAGGGAAGAATATCAGTCCTTTCAACCTGTATTACTCTTTACCCAACCAAAAAGCCACAGTTATTGTTCGATCGATCCTAAGCTAGTGACAGCAATCGCGTTAGAATGTGGATTTAGCAATTCGGCTTCTTTTTCCAGAGTTTTCAAAGAATATTTCAATATGAAGCAAGTACATCGTGGGAAAATTTGAAATAGATGTCTCAGAGCTTGAGAAATCTTGAGGTTCAGTTTATGGCGAGTGGCTTCCGAAAAGTAGATGACAGCCAGATGTGCGCTATTGCTTCGAAAAATACTTTAATGATTCGAAAAAATGCCTGAACAACAAACATATTGTTGAGGTCTGTATTCCTGTTAAAGCATTATAGAGAAATGAATTCAGCTCGTAGAAAAATAATGATATAAAAAGGTTGATCAATACGGATAATTTACAGCTTTGTTTGGGTGTGATAGGCTTTTTAGCACGTCCAAACAAAGCTGTGAATTTCCGGTTATCAGCGACGTTAGGCCAATAAACCTCCAAAAAAAACAGAGAAAATTATGACGAAAAGACATCGAATACAATTTCCGAAGGGTGAATTAACCAGCGTAAATCAAGACGAAGCTTATTTCTACCTTCAAGGATCAGGAGGCAAAAGAAAAATTAGATTCCACGATTACGATGAAATTTATCAAGTGCAAGGTCTCTATGAACAAATATTTTATGATCGCCTTAAATGCACATCTCCAAGTAAAGTAGCATCAATACTCGAAGCCGCAGTAAAACAGTATCAAAATAACTTTTCTGAGCTTAGGATATTGGATTTAGGTGCGGGCAATGGAATGATGGGAGAGGAATTAAAAAAGCATGGTGTTTCTCGCTTAATAGGCGTAGATATAATTCCCGAAGCTTATGATGCAGCAATCCGAGATAGGCCGGGAGTATATGACGCATATTATGTTGAGGATTTCACAAAGCTGGAAAAAGATAAAAAGGAAGAAATAGCATCTTGGCAATGTGATTGCATGGTAACAGTTGCCGCACTTGGTTTTGGTGACATCCCGGCGAAAGCATTTTTGGAAGCGTTTAATATAATCAAAAGTGAAGGGTGGGTGGCCTTTAATATAAAGGATACTTTCTTTGATATTGGCGATAAATCAGGTTTTTCAAAAATGATTAGGGAATTAATTTTCTCAAAATATCTTGATATTTATTACATCGAACGCTATCGACATAGATTATCAATTGAGGGAGAGCCGCTGTATTATTTTGCGATAACAGGATGGAAAACGTCAGATGTTCCTGATGACTTTTTGGAGTCAAAAGGTATTGTGGCCTAACAAAGCTAATTCAGCCGACGCTAAAAACCGCGCGGCTGATCGAGTATCAATGGGGGCACGACTCGATTGGTTTTCAAAAGTGTTGAAAGGTTATTAATCTGTTCACGAAGTAGTGTCGGAAACGCGAGGAGGGGATTAAAAAATCTGGAAATTATTGGAGATCAAAAATTAATCGAGCCTGACAAGGTGGGCACGCTTTTTATATGAGGCTCATCATAGCCAGGAAAAGAAGCGTTCACTCAATTTCATTAGCGGATCGCCAAAAGCGCCGCGCTTTTTTCTGTCGCAAAGCCCCGCTTCTTTTGGCAACCGCTGATGTGCGATGTTGAGGATGTAGGAAAACTCGTTTTTCAAATTTTCTCTATAATTTTAGGGATGCTAAAAACCATTGCTTGGCATGAAGTCGTTGGATGGAGAGAAAATGAGGTGGTCAGTTTTTTGATATTTATCCAGAAAGAGTTTTTCTATGGCCTCGTTATCTTAGAGTTGCAATGTGTGCTGGCTGCCGGTTTTTATCGACATTCACGGGCTATTTGTTTTTGTAAATCTTTAACTTTTTGCTC
>WAPZ01000831.1 GCA_015520535.1 Candidatus Heimdallarchaeota archaeon | reverse complement strand
CTATAATGCTGTTGACAAAATCAAGTCCATTATTGATAAGAAAATTGACATTTCCACGGCATTGGAACTTCCACAAAACCCTGCAGCCTATTTTGACGAAGAACCTTCAAGATATGAATATTGCAAGAGAAAACTAAACCATCTTAGAAATGATCTAGAGGAAATAAGAAAACTTTCAGAAAACAATGAAACGGATACGGCAATTGAAAAACTTAAAAATATATTTGACACAGATGGAAATACTTCTTCAGTCACTGTAATTGGAAGCCGGAAAAAGTCCACATCCAAAAAATATACTCGTGTTTCACCTGATGCACCAGACAAAAGATTTGGGTATTGGGTAGGTAAATAGGTGCATCATCTGATGATAAAAGAATGGTTTTTTCGTTTTCCTGAAAAATTTTTATCTGAATTAGAAGGAATGAAAAAAGAATTTCCAGAATTTGAGTTAAGATTTGATGAAAATACCAAACAATTAAAATGGATCGGTTATTTGACTTACGATGCGATTAACTATAAAATTGAGATTGAATATCCTTACGGCTATCCATTTATCCAACCAAAAATTAAAGTCTATAAAAAAAGCGGAAAAAATTGGATTATTGAAACCTTTAACACATCAGAACACATCCTCAGCGATGGTAGCATTTGTTTATTTACTTGGGATGAAGGAGAATCTGGATGGAAGCCAGAGTATAAAGTAACAGATGCTTTATATAAATTATTTGATTTTATTTCAGCCACAAAACAAGGAAAAAATTTATCAAAACACGTTTCATTTAGCGGGATTCCACTAAAATATGAATCATTAGGGCTTATCATCCCTGAAAACCTCCTAAAAATGATGTCATCCAAGGATTATGGTACTTTAGAAGCTAAACTATCAACAATATTTAATCAACGAATTGCAGTAGCAACGACAATCACTTGGTCAAATAAAAACTACTCGTATGAGATAAAAAAACACAAAGAATATTATTCAATCTTAGATCCTCTATTTGACTTAAGCTACACACTCGAATTAAATTGGTATAGAGTCGAGCCAAGTTTATTTTCACGGATAATAACTTGCCAAACAGTTGATGAATTAAAGAATATATTGCCTAGAAGTAAGAGATTTAGTAACATTGATTTTTCAAAACCTATTGTATTTTTTACAAAAAAATCATCAAAAAAAGCGGTTAATTCTTCACTATTAAATGACTCACAGGTTCATTGTATTATTAAAAATAAAAATCTGAACTCTTCAGCTTTACATCACATAAAGGTCGATTCTGGCCCATTTGACGATTTATTTTTTAATCGTTCACGAGGCGTGATTGGAAGGAGTTATACCTTCTTTGATGACTACATCTTATGCTTTATTGGTTTAGGATCACTTGGCAGTCAAACCGCAGATTTATTAAGCAAATTGGGCTTAAAATATTTTATATTAGTTGATTATGACATCTTAACCATTGAAAATTTAACAAGACATGCACTAGATGCGACAGAGTTGTACAACTATAAAGTGAATGGTATTAAAACGCGCATCAAATTTAATAATCCTAAAGCAGAGGTTGATCCAATTATAGATTCAATATTAAATCCTATAAGAGTATTTAAAGTTTTGGAAATTGCAAAAAACTTAAAAAAACAATTGATATTCATTAATACCACGGCTAACCTCGATGTTGATTATCTTGTGAACTCTGTTAGTTTGCAATATGAAATTCCCGCTATTTATGCTTATTGTAATGAAAATGTTCAGATGGGAAGAATTTTCAGAATAATACCACCGAAGAGTCCATGTTTCCATTGTATCGCTGTTGCCGCTGAAAAGGGCGAAATTCCCACGTTTCCTACTGAAAATGATCTTCGTCGTGCTCCATATCAAGCAAGTTTACCGGGTATTAATATTGATATTGCTGAAATTGCTGCACATACCGCAAGGTTGACGCTCCAAACAATTTTTGAGTTAAGCTCAGCGGAAACATCATATCCAAAAGCGATCTCGGATCATCTTTTTGTCGTCTTACACCCGACTTCTACTTATCAAAGAGGTATATATCCATTAGAAGTAAAAAAACGTGCTGATTGTCCATATTGCTCCAATGAAGACAAAAAAAGTCAAGCAACAGAAAGAGTTCGTTCCATTCTTAAGGATATAACCAATAAACAGAGTAACAAATCAGAGTAATGAGGGTAATTCAGTGTGTTAGTTAAGATATCCAAGAAAAACTATTTCTACCTCAGACAAGCGTCTTTAAATGGTAACTATGAACGTGGTGGCATTTTGATAGGGAAGTTCACACGACAAAATAGCATAATTTCCCATGTGGTAGAAGATAAAAGCTCATTAAATACTTCTTTTGCGTCTTTTACCAGAAAAACAAAAGGTATCTGGAATGTATTAAATAATATCGTCAAAAATTTTCCTGATTATGACTATATAGGTGAATGGCATACACATCCAATCAATGTACCTTCTATTCCAAGCAAAATTGATGTTGAAACTATGTTTTCAATTCTTGGAGCAAAGGAGTACGGATATCCAACAAAATTAATTCTCTTAATCGCATCGCCTTCAGACAAAATACGAGCTTGGATTTTTGAAGAAAATACTTTTTTAGAAGCCAAAATAAAAATTTGCCATATCATCTAGAGAAATGTTTCACCTTTTCAATTTGTACTTGGTTAAGGTATGTTGTAAAATGCTAAACAGCAAAAAAGTGGCGAAATAAGGTAAAATCTCGGATGCCACTTTATGATGAATTCTAAGGAATTTCAAAAGAACGGACAATGGTCACACATTTAAACGTCCAGAATCTTTTTTATGGAAATAACAAAAAATCATAGCACGTTTTTCACATAATCAGTGGAAATCAACTTAATACTATAAGTACCCAATATTCGGCTTTATTTAGTCTGAAAACTCTTTTGCATAAAACTGTTTTCAATATGTCTATTTTTTAGTGTTGATACCTTTTAATCCAGTCAAGCCGCGGGTTCTCCTACAGTGATATATAAAGTGACGGTAATGAAATTTTCTTTTTTAATGAAAACTTATGAAAAAAAGTTTCCAATTGCGGCGAAAATGTTGAAAAGCCGATATTTCATGTTGAATTATAGAGAATTCTTGTGAGACAAAGAAATTGAATTAATGGTTAGATGTTAACTGGCAATTCTAAAGAATTGATGACACAATCAAGAGGAAAAGGTTGAGTCAATTATGGAAAGTTCGGAAAGCATTGTGCTTGAAAATATTGTGAATCATCCCGAATGGCACAATTTAGTTGCGGAATGGGAAGAAAATATTCAGGAAGCCTTTGAAAAATACGGTGAAGAGGTTATTGAAGATCTTCCGAATTTTCCAAATAAACGCTTGGAAACAATATTTCAGGTTTTTCTTGAATTAATTTTGAAAAAAGAATTACCGTATACGGAAAGAATTGCCAAACGGGTGTCAAAAAAGAATATAGGTATTGAGCTTGCACAACTGCTGCTTCGGTTGGAACGTGAGTATTTTCCACATATAAGAACACCGGCGGAAGGATTAGAGCGGATACGTAGTTTATCAGGTCTTAACAATTTTTTTAGTCTATTTTTGGATGCGCCGTTGATTGGGCGGGAACAAAGAGCTGGTTTTATAAATTTGGATCTTGCTACGCGCACAGTAAGGGCGATATTAGAACGTGTAGTCAGAATTCTTACTGTTGAGCCATCTTATATAGAAAAAGATGGTGTTTTAATTCCCGGCTTTTATGAATCCGATTTTTTGAGAGCCTTTGTTGGTAATTATGGTAAATTTGAGCGGGATCATCTTCAGGAAATACTTTCGGTTTTGGGGTTGTATGCTGAAAAATTGGACACGGAGAAAACGTTTTATTGTTTTTCTGAAAAAACATTAAATCAGCTAAAAAATGGTGGTTTAGCGTATTTTAGAGGAGATAGATGGGTTTTACAGTTAGGAGATCGGAGTTTTCTTGAATGGTTTGTTGTTAGAACCATGTTGAATCGTTTACAGATAGGGAAAGACTTAGTTTTTGTGATATCCTCATTATTTGCTGGGATGATTTACGTTTATGTGCCTCGATGGAAATTAGGTTTAGGGGCGTATTATCCTAAAGCGATGCTACGAGACGAGATTGTATTACTGTTAGTTCCTTCTTTAATTAAATTATGTGCTTTTGTTCTTGGTGGAAAGGAGTGGTTGGTTAAATTACCGCGTGGAGAGAAGTTTCGTCGAAGATATCTGCAGTATGTCCATGTAATTCAGAGAACTTATGTTAAGATAAATCAAGGTTCTATTTCAATTCGAGAAACTCCTATTTTGCAATTTATTGGTGGTCTTTACACCAAAATAATGGCAGAAAATGTCGAGATGGAGTGAGAAAAATGGCAGAAAATGTTCATCGCAAGTGGGACTTTAAGGAAGATGATAGTCTTTTGGGGCAGATTTTGGAAGATTCAGTGAAAAGACGGATAATAATGATACTTTTCCGATTGGAAGATTATATAGGTCGTATGTCAGACGACAAAGTTGATATTCTCAATTTAATGTGGAGTGCTGTCCAAGAAAGCACGATCCAAGTGAATGAGTTTAATACAATTATAACACGTTTAAATGAAACGAAAAGACGAGAGTTTTTGAGTGATCTTGAATTTCTTGGCTTAATGAATGTAGAAGAAGTGGACGTAACACTAAGCAATCAGCAAAATAAAAATTTTTACACTTTTTATGGTCCCGGCTTAGTCCAAGTTGATGAAAATGGCAGAAAAAAAGTACAATTATCAAAAGTTGCATTAAAATCACTCTTTAACAAAAAATATACTGAAAAAATAGGATTTCCAACTTTAAATAAGTCTTTAGAGGGCTTAAAGGGACTTTTATGTAATGGACGGGTTTTTCATACTATAGTTTTTGAAAACGAGAGCCCGTTCAAGCCGGGATATGATAGATATGCAACCGTTATGTTAAGTGACGATTTTTTTGAGATGCTTAGCAAAATAAAGGACTTTGCCGTCAAAAGCAATATGTACGACACTTTTGAGGAGCAATTGTCGTTATCTGAGATTTTATTAAGGGATATTAAACGCCAATTGGAAGAATATAACCGTTATTTTGCTAAAATACATATTTCTCGAATGATTTCCAAGGCTTTTAAGCCTCATCTGAAAAATTTAGGGGCGTTGAGCATAGAAAGATCGGATCATGAAATTCTGACGGCTTTTGAAAAAATCAAAGGCGTTGCAAATCAATTTGAAGAAAAACTCGGTCTTTTGAACTACCTCTATGAGCACGATATGAATGTAAGACAATATTTTGAGGGTAATCCTCCCGGTTTTGACGTTACTGATAACTTTAGGATTGAACGGCTTCTAAATTCTTGGTTTTTAGTTGAATCAACAAT
>WAPZ01000830.1 GCA_015520535.1 Candidatus Heimdallarchaeota archaeon | reverse complement strand
GGCAAAAACTGGATTCACTTACAGGACGGTACCGATTATTCCGGTGTATATGACATTACCCTTACGTCCGGAATGGAAACACAGGTTGGGGATATCATTTCTGTAGAAGGCATTGTGATATTAGACAAAGATTTTGGGTTTGGATATTTTTTCGATATCTTGATTGAAGACTGCATTATAAAATAGGTATAGGTAAATTTGGCCTGATGACACAAAAACAGCCTTTTTTCGTATTAAATAATAGATATAGCGGGTTTCTGGCTATGAAGATGAGGTATGTAAATGACTTAAAAATATGACTAAAGTCATATAAAAAACATGATATAAATCATATTTTAACGTGATAGTAATCATTGAATAAATAAGGCGGCAGTAGTACTTTTATAATAGTAAATTTAAATTTCTAAAAACCTAATAACAGCAATTAAAATTCAAATAAAATGAAAGCTTTAAAACGATTATTCGCACTCCTGTTTGTTTTGAGTATAGCTCAATTTACCTATGCTCAGACCATTGTGGGGTCTGCCCATGACTTTTCAGGTGATAACTGGAATAATACAGGAGAGATTTGTATTGTGTGTCACACACCTCACAACGCTGACATTTCTGTAACAGATGCACCGTTGTGGAATCACGAGGTTACTCAAGCAACCTTTACTCTTTATTCATCTCCAAGTTTAGATGCTACCGACCTTGGTCAACCAACTGCCAGCTCAAAACTTTGTCTGAGCTGCCATGACGGAACAGTAGCTGTAGATAATTTCGGTGGCAGAACAGGTGGTGGAGAATTTATAACAGGCAATGACCTGATAGGCACGGACCTTAGCAATGATCACCCGATATCATTTACTTATGACGCTGCCCTGGCAACAGCTGACGGGGGATTGTTCGATCCTACAACAACCAACTCAGGTTTGGGAGGCACAATCCAAGACGATATGCTGTTGGGTAATCAGGTACAATGCGTATCCTGCCATGATGTTCATAACGGCAGTGGTCTTGCAAATCTGTTGGTAAAATCAAATGCTGCCAGTGCACTTTGCCTTACATGTCATAACAAGTAAAAAATATTCACATAAAGAAAAAGCAAAAAAGGCGGTTTTACCGCCTTTTTTAATGTGTTGATAGAATAAATTGTCATAAACCCAATATGACATAAATCATATTTTATAGAAAAATTTATATTGATATTTGATCATTCGGTATCTGTTTTTTTTAATATAATGTTTGCTATGATGGGTTGGAAATTCTATAAAAAAGAACTATTCGGGTCCGGGTTACTAAAGTATCTTTTTGTTTGTATCCTACCGGTTTTTATAAACTCATGTTCGCCAAAATTACAACAATCAACAGAAGAAGTTATTGTTTATCCTCCTCCACCTGAAAAACCCCGTATTCAATACCTTACCAGCATCAGTACTTCACATGATGTTGAAAAACAACGCTCGTCATTTACCAAATTTGTGGCGGGGGATGATGTGCCAAAGCCTATTATTAAACCATATGGGATATTTGTTTATGGCGCCAAACTTTATGTATGCGACCTTGATCTGGAAGGGTTGGAGATTATTGATTTAAGAGAGCACACATTTGAGTATTTTGTACCAAAAGGCTTCGGACAGATGAAGCTCCCGATCAATTGTTTTGTGGATTCTTTGGGCAATCTATATGTGGCCGATGCAAAGAGGCGTCAGATTGTCATTTATGATAAAGACCTGAAATATGTGGCTGAAATAGGGGGAGAGGAAGATTATAAACCCACTGATGTTTTTGTTAAAAATAATAAGATTTGGGTTTCGAACATAAAAAAGTCTGCCGTATATGTTTATAGTACCGACAGTACTCACCGGTTTTTGTATTCCATACCCCAGACTGAAGAAGAAGGAAAGAGATTATTTCAACCAACCAATCTTTTTGTAACAGACGATAAAGTTTATGTAAGTGATTTTGGGGATTTCAGGATTAAAATATATGACCACAAAGGTGAGTTTTTGCAATCAATAGGTAGTTATGGACGGGCTATCGGGC